>JADLEX010000118.1 GCA_020845895.1 Deltaproteobacteria bacterium
AACTCGCGCGCCTGATCGCCGAGGCCGTGGACGGCGACGATAAGACGAAGGAGCGTGCCGAGAGGATTCTCGACCTCTGTGGCTTCAAGGCAAAACTGGAAAAGAAAGAAGAGGACGACGACGCTGTCAGCGAACGCAGCAAGATGCTGATCTACACGACAAGACAGGCGATCGAAGAAATGGCGGGGTTTCTCAAGACCGCCAAACAAGAACCCGACGCCGACCTCGCCAAAAAGTTTGCGGAAATCATTAGTACGAAAGTCCACGTGCCGGACATGGCCTTGTCGGGACGCATGTTGGAGCCCGCTAAACCCAAAAAGAAAAAAGATGGCACGAAGCAGATCGACGTTTGGAAGGGATATGAGACGACGGTCGAGGCCGCTCTTCAGGTCGCACATGCCATCTCGACGCACGAGGCGCGGCCCGAGGTCGACTACTACGTCGCCGCCGACGACATCCCCGGAGACGACGCCGGTGCGGGTTACGTGGACGAAGCGATGTTCGCCTCGGCCTGTTTCTACAAGTTCTTCTCGATCGACTGGCGCCAACTCGTGAAAAATCTGAACGGCAACGAGCCGCTTGCCGCCCACACCGTCGGCGCGTTCATCCGTGCTGCCGTGTGCGCGAATCCCTCCGGAAAGCAGAACAGCTTCGCCGCCCACAATCCCCCCGACGGCCTGCTCGTCGAGTTCAAGAAATCTCCCGTCAGCTACGCCAACGCCTTCGCGAATCCTGCGTCGCGCGGATCGCGCGATCTCGTCGCGCAGAGCATAGCCCAACTGGCGCAGTACGTCCGCGACATCGACGCCGGTTTCGGCGCGCCCGACGCGCGCTATTGGTTCTCTCCCAACCGTCGCTTCGCGCTCGAAGTGAACGAGGACAACGCGAGTGTTGCGGTCCCCGCGAACAATATCGGGTCGCTCGATCAACTGATTCGCGACGTGGTCGCGCAGCTCGGCCACGACTGGGACGCCGTGCAGCAGGCCGTCGCGGTGCCCCGGTCCGAATAATGGATGCCAACACGCTCTTCCTGCGCCTAGAAGGACCCATGCAGGCGTGGGGCGATCACGAGTCGAAATTCTTCGTGCGACGCACGGCCGGCGCGCCGACCAAGTCCGGCGTCATCGGCCTGCTGTGCGCCGCTATGGGACTCGACCGCGCGAGCGTATCGCGCGATTGGCTCTCCCGCCTCGCCGATCTCGAGATGGGTGTACGCGTCGACCGGCCGGGGGTGCGGTGGTGGGACTACCACACTGTGGGTGCCGGAATGTACTTGCGCGTCGCCGAGAGTGAAGGGAAAACCAGACCCAAGCCCGAAACGATGCTCACCCGCCGCGAATACCTGTGCGACGCGTCGTTTCTCGTTGCGCTGCGCGGCGAATCCAAGTTGATCGGTCGCCTAGACGACGCGCTCCTGCATCCCGTATGGACGATCTACCTCGGGCGCAAGTCTTGTCCGCCGGGTCGCCCCGTGCGCGCGTCCGACCCCGGGACGTTCGACGATCTCGAATCGGCGCTGTGCTCCGTGCCGTGGCAGCGAAGGTGTCGCGGCGACGAAGTCCCCCATCGTGTGGATGCATTGCTCGACTGGCGCCCGACGCCCGACGAGCCACTTGCCCCCGACGACGCGCAGGTCTGGTACGACGTGCCGCTCACGTTCGATCCTCCCGCCCATCAACCCCGCTTCGTCGTCGGTCGGTCGTGGACGATTGGAAAAGACGGAGAGGTCGCCCTGCACGGTGATCCGGCGCAACACGACGCGAAAGCGCCGCCGCGCCCGCGCGCGAACTACAAAAACACCGAGTATCGCAAGGCCCGGCTCGCGCGCCTCGAAGCCGACAAGGGCTTGTGCGTGTTCTGCAAATCCCCCGCGACCACCGTGCAGCACATCACCTATCGGCGTGCGGGCGGAAACGAGTCCCACGACGATCTCCGTGCGCTGTGCCGCCTGTGCCACGACGCGGTGACGATGATCGAGTACGGCGAGGGGATGGGTATCGACCGAATCAACCCCGAGGACGCGGCGTGGCGCGACCGCATCATTCGAACGCGGGATGACATCATCCGGTTCCGCTCCCTCGAAACGCGCCGTCGGCGTTTGAGCGCCGAGGAGGTGGAGTGAAATGTATCTGTCCAACCTGCTCATCGACGTGGGCACCGACCCCGACCGCCCGCGTCCCGGTCGCCTCTGGCTGCGAAACGTCTACCGCGTCCACCAGCGCCTTTGCATGGCGTTCCCGAAGGCCGAGCAAAAAGACGCTGACAAGCAGTTCTTGACGCCCTACAACCCGAATGGCTTTCAGGTCGCGCGAGATGGCGAGCACAATTTCCTGTTTCGGATCGACCACGTCGTCTCGCCGGATCCTCGCCGGTCGGGTGGATGCGCGATGATTCTCGTTCAGTCTCCGAGGGAACCCGATTGGGACTACGCCTTCGGGCTTGATCGGGAACGCACCGATCTCGAAACCGGTCGCCCGATCGGCAACGCGGGACATCTCCTGGCGGCACCGCCCCAGGTGAAATCCGTCAATCTGCGCTACGACGCCGGAACGAAACTCCACTTCAAGACCAAGGTCAACGCAACTCGCCGTGTCCGAGGCGGACCGTTTGATGGGAAGCGCGTCTCCATCGGTCGCGACCCCGCCGCCATTCTCGCATGGTTGGAACGCAAAGGCGCCGGAAGCTGCGGCGACGGCACCGGCGGATTCCGGATCGTCTTCACGAAAGAAAAAGACAAGGAAAGACCGAACGCAGATTGCGATCCCGAATGGGATGCGAATTGGGAAATCGAGACGGGCGTCCAGCGGGCGAGCAAGGGCAACACGGAAGAAGAACGCGAGCAACTGGTGCATGCGTGGGCCGCCATCGATGGAATTCTGGAAGTGACCGCGCCGGATCTGTTCGAACAAACCCTCGCCTCCGGCATCGGTTCGGCCAAAGCCTTCGGCTTCGGGCTGCTCTCCGTCGCGCCCAGGTAATCCCGTGCGAGCCGCGTCGCGCGACGCGGGTGGCGATCCTTGAAAACCGAATACCGCCAGGAGACCAAACCGCGCGCGTCATGCGGCGCAGCGGACGTGCCCGCGCCGCATGGCGCGCGCGAGATCCCCAACCGTTGCGAGTTTCCCCGAAAGGAGCTCGAGATGAAAATCACCGATCTGCACGACCTGCCCAAGCTCCGCGACGGCTTGGGCTACCTCTACGTCGAGCGGGCTCACATCGAGCAGAAGTCGCTCGGCGTCGTTCTGGACTACCCCGATACCGAAGTCCCCATTCCCTCCGCCTCGCTCGCGGCCCTGCTGTTGGGGCCGGGCACAACCATTTCCCACGCGGCCGTCCGCGCGCTCGCCGACAACGGCTGCTCCATCATCTGGTGCGGCGAAGGCGCGGTGCGTGTGTACGCCCAGGGCGTCGGCGAAACACGCAAAGGTCACCGACTGCTGCGTCAGGCCGAACTCGTCTGCAATCCGGATATGCGCGCCCAGGTGGTCATGCGCATGTACCGCATGCGCTTCGAAAAAAAATTGCCGGAGGATCTGACCATCGAGCAGGTCCGCGGAATGGAAGGCGTGCGCGTGCGCGAGGCTTACGCGCAGGCCGCCAAGCGCACCGGGATCATCTGGACCGGTCGCGCCTATCGGCCCGGCGACTGGAACGCGGCGGACCCGGTCAACCGCGCCCTGTCCGCCGCGAACTCATGCCTCTACGGCGTCTGTCATGCCGCGATCGTGTCGGCGGGATACTCGACCGGGTTGGGATTCGTTCATACCGGAAAGCAGCTTTCCTTCGTCTACGACATCGCCGATCTCTACAAGGTCGAGACCACGATCCCCGTCGCGTTCGAGTGTGCGGCGAATCCCGGACCCGAACTGGAGCGCCGGGTGCGGACCACGTGTCGCGACGTGTTTCTGGTTCAGAAAATCCTGCAGCGCGTCGTGCCCGACATCGCGCGGGCGCTGGCCGTCGATGAACCCTTGGACCTGCCGTCGAACGCCGATCCCGATGTGGAAGCGGCGATCCCGGGCGGCCTGTGGGACCCCGATCACGAAACCGTCGAGGGAGGAGTCAATTATGGTGGTGATGATTCTGGAGAACGTCCCCGAGAGCCTGAGGGGGGAGCTGAGCCGGTGGATGATTGAGCCCCGCGCGGGGGTTTTCGTCGGCACGATGAACGCGATGATCCGCGACCGCCTGTGGGAGCGCGTCAACAAGCGCAAGGGTGTCGGCGGGTGTATGCAGGTTTACTCGTGGCCGAACGAGCAAGGGTTCATCGTCCGTCAGGAAGGGGTGAGCAGCCGCGACATCGCCGACTTCGATGGACTTCAGCTCGTCAGAAGGCGAAAAACGCTGTAATATTCAAGAGTCTTCCCCACACACGTGGGGGTGAACCGGGATACGACAATGGCGAACGAATTGCAGACCCGTCTTCCCCACACACGTGGGGGTGAACCGCGATCCATTTCGCAACGGTCCAGATCGAACTCGTCTTCCCCACACACGTGGGGGTGAACCGCCGATCACGACCGGGGCGGAATTGGCCGATGCGTCTTCCCCACACACGTGGGGGTGAACCGATGTCTGCCTTGACCTCTGCGACGAATCGTGTGTCTTCCCCACACACGTGGGGGTGAACCGTCGTCGCTTCGCCGCCACTCGACGGCGTGGTCGTCTTCCCCACACACGTGGGGGTGAACCG
>JADLEX010000119.1 GCA_020845895.1 Deltaproteobacteria bacterium
AGCTCGGCTACCACGTGAAGAATTTCTGCTTTCAGGACAGCCCGCGGCGCGCGCACAGCATCGCCGCGCAGGGCGGCATCAACGCGGCCAAAAACTACCAAAACGACGGCGACAGCGTGTTCCGCCTCTTCTACGACACGGTCAAGGGGGGCGACTATCGCGCCCGCGAGGCCAACGTCCATCGGCTCGCCGAATTGTCGGTGAACATCATCGACCAGTGCGTGGCGCAGGGCGTGCCCTTCGCGCGCGAATACGGCGGCCTGCTGGCGAACCGCAGCTTCGGCGGCGCGCAGGTGTCGCGCACGTTCTACGCTCGCGGCCAGACCGGGCAACAGCTTCTGCTCGGCGCGTACAGCGCGCTCTCGCGGGCGGTGGGCGCGGGGCAGGTGAAACTCTTCGTCCGGCGCGAGATGCTCGACCTCGTCGTGGTCAACGGCGTGGCGCGCGGCATCGTGTGCCGTAACCTCGTGACGGGCGAGATCGAATCCCACGCGGCCGACGCGGTCGTGCTGGCGACCGGCGGCTACGGCAACGTGTTTTACCTGTCCACCAACGCCGTGGGCAGCAACGTCACCGCCACGTGGCGCGCACACAAGCGCGGCGCATTTTTCGCCAACCCCTGCTTCACGCAGATCCACCCGACCTGCATTCCCGTGCACGGCGAGGGCCAGAGCAAGCTCACGCTCATGAGCGAGAGCCTGCGCAACGACGGGCGTGTGTGGGTGCCGCGCAACAAGGGCGACAAACGCTCGCCCGATCAGATTCCCGAGGCCGACCGCAACTATTATCTCGAAGAGCGTTACCCCAGCTTCGGCAATCTCGTGCCCCGCGACGTGGCGAGCCGCGCGGCGAAGGCGCAATGCGACGCGGGTTTCGGCGTAGGCGCGTCGGGCCTCGCGGTCTATCTGGACTTCGGCGACGCCATCAAGCGCGACGGCGAACACACCATCCGACGCAAATACGGCAACCTGTTTCAGATGTACGAAAAGATCACGGACGAAAATCCGTACAAGATGCCCATGCGCATCTTCCCCGCCGTGCATTACGCGATGGGCGGCCTGTGGGTGGACTACAACCTGATGAGCAACCTGCCCGGCCTGTTCGTGCTGGGCGAGGCGAATTTCTCGGACCACGGCGCGAACCGCCTCGGCGCGTCGGCGCTCATGCAGGGCCTCGCCGACGGCTACTTCGTCATTCCCTACACGATCGGCGGATTTCTCGCGGGCACGAAGCTCGAAAAGGTCGGCACGGACGATCCCGCCTTCCGCGAGGCCGAAGCCGCGGTGCGCGAGCGCGTCGGGAAACTCCTTTCCATCAACGGCAAACGGACGGTGCGCGATTTCCATCGCGAACTCGGCCTGATGCTTTGGGACGATTGCGGCATGGGGCGAAGCGCCCAGGGACTGAACAGGGCCCTCGCCCGCATCCCGGCGATTCGCGACGAGTTCTGGAAAAATGTGCGCGTGACCGGCAAAGGCGAGGCGCTCAATCAGGATCTCGAACGCGCGGGGCGCGTGGCCGATTTCCTGGAGTTCGGCGAACTGCTCGTGCGCGACGCGCTCGGTCGCGAGGAATCCTGCGGCGGTCATTTCCGGGTCGAGAGCCAGACGGACGACAACGAGGCGAAGCGCGACGATGAGCGCTTCAGCTACGCGGCGGCGTGGGAGTACACCGGCGTCGGCAAGGACCCGGTGTTGCATAAGGAGCCGCTGGTTTTCGATGTCGTGCATCCCACGCAGAGGAGTTACAAGTAAATGAAACTCACGCTCAAGGTTTGGCGGCAACCCGACTCCCGCGCGAAGGGGCAACTCGAAACCTACACGGTGGACGGCGTGTCCTCCCACATGAGTTTTCTCGAAATGCTCGACCATCTCAACGAGCAACTCGTGCGCGGCGGCAAAGAGCCCATCGCCTTTGACAGCGATTGCCGCGAGGGCATCTGCGGCATGTGCGGGTGCGTGGTCAACGGTCACGCCCACGGCGGGCAAAAGGGCACGACCCTCTGCCAGCTTCACATGCGTTCGTTTACGGACGGCGACACGATCGTGGTCGAGCCGTGGCGCTCGGTCGCGTTCCCCGTGATGCGCGACCTCGTGGTCGATCGCGGCGCGTTCGACCGCATCATCCAGAGCGGCGGCTATGTCTCGGTACGCACCGGCGGCGCGCCCGACGGCAACGCGATCCCGATTTCCGAAAAAGTCGCCGAACTCGCGATGGACGCGGCGGCGTGCATCGGCTGCGGCGCGTGCGTGGCCGCGTGCCCCAACGGCTCCGCCATGCTGTTCGTCGGCGCGAAAATCTCGCACCTGTCGCTGCTGCCCCAGGGCCAGGTCGAGGCCAAGGAGCGCGTGCGCTACATGGTCGCCGTGATGGACGAGCAGAAATTCGGCAATTGCAGCAACCACGCCGAATGCGAGACGTACTGCCCCAAGGAAATCTCGATCTCGAACATCGCCCGCATGAACCGCGACTTCCTGCGCGCGCGGGCTTGCCCGGGGGCGTGATCGCGTCCGATCGGCAACACGCGGCGAAGCCTTCGGGTTTCGCCGTTCTCGTCGGCGGCTCGCGGCCTCTGTCGATTCGCCGTCGATTCCGGTAATTTGGCGGCCATGTCCCGCAACCTGACGCTTCGCCGCGCGTGGCCGTATCTGGCCGTCGCCGCCATGGTCGGCGCGCGTCTCGCATCGGACCTCGCGTGGCTTTCGCGCACCGACTATCCCTTCACCGCGGATTTTCTCGCGTGGGCCGATCAATACGCGCGCGCCCTGCGCGAGTCGGGAATTTTCGGCGTCATCCGCCGCGCGCTCGGCGAGTCGTACTATCCGCCGCTGCTCTTCGCGCTGTGGGGATGCGTCGGCGCGGCGTTCGACGATCCCCGCGCGGCCGCCCCGGTCGTCTCGGCGATATTCCATCTCGGCGGCCTTTGCGCGCTCGTCTCGCTCGTGCGCGCCGAAACCGAGCGCGCCGCTCCCGCGCTGGTGGCGTCCGCGCTGATATTGCTCGCGCCGCAATTCGCGTTCTGGTCGCGCACGCCGCTTCTCGAAATCCCGATGGCCGCGCTGATTCCGGTGATCGTGTGGGGCGCGGTGCGCAGCGAGCGTTTCACGCGCCACGTTCCCGCGGCCGTCGCGGGCGTCTCGGCGGGCTTGGGCCTGCTCATCAAGTGGACTTTCGTCACGGCCATCGCGGGCATCGCGCTCGCGTGGATGGCGGACGCGGCGCTCGCCGCCATACGCGACAAAAGCGGATCGCGATTCGCGTGGCGCGGTCTCGCGGCGGCCATCGTCGCCGTCATCGTCGTCGCCGCGCCGTGGTACATCTTCGGATTGGATTTTGGCGAGATCCGCTCGCACGCGCAGACCGATCCCACCACGGCGACGCCCCTCGAAGTGCTGTGGTGGTATCCCGCGCGGCTCGCGACGCAGGCGTGGGGATTCGTGCCGACGATTCTGTGCGTCCTCGCCGGACCTTTCGCGTTCGCGCTGCCGCGACGCCGCGCGGCGTGGATCGCTGCGGCGGGCCTCGCCGTCGCGTTCGCGAGCCTCGTCGTGATTCCGCACAAAAACATCCGCTACGCGGCGGTGCTGATTCCGTATCTCGCCCTGCTCGCGGCGCTCGGCATGGGCGCGCTGCAACGCATTGGCAAAACGGCGGGGGCGATCGGCCTTGCGGCGGGCGTTGCCGTCGCGACGATTTGCGCGGCGACCCTATGGACGCGAAGCTTTGCGCGCGACCTGTTCCCCAGCGCGACGGGAGATCTGGAGCGGATTCGCGCCGCGTGCCTTGGCGATCACAAGACGGTGATGGATCGCGTGCTCGCGCGGCTCGATCCGCGCGCCGACGCGCCCGCGTCGATCGCGCTGCATCCGCTCGCGAAAAACACGATGAGCTTCGGCTACGACCTGATCTTTCACGCGCTGGCCATGAACGGAAAAGCGCGCCTCATCGGATTCGAGATCCCGGGCTACGAGGAATTCTCGAATCGCTTCGCCGAGGCGGATTTATTGATCGTGCCCGCATCGGTGTGGTCGACGAGCGATGAGGATTTGCGCGGTGTGATGATCGACATCGTCAACACGCTGCGCCCCGGTTCCTCGCCAACGCCGGTTCCGGATGACCCTCTATTTCGCGTGCGCATCGACCGGGCATACGCACTCACCGAAACGGTCGAGACCGCCTGCGCGGGTCCGATCGAAATCTACGCGAAAAAAGCGACCGGGCCGTAGAGCGCTATTTCTTCGCGGCGGGCGTCGGCACCGCAGGCGGTGTGCGCGAAACCTGCGTCAGCGGCGGCGGAATGCGATCGCGATTCGAACCGAGCGCATCATACACGCGTTTCGCCATCATGCGTTGCCCCTCCCGATTGGGCAGATCAAAATCGAAAAACAGCCATCGGTCCTTGACCGCCGCAAAATTGTCCTGTGTGCGTACGACGAGCGCGCCGAATTTCGCGGCCTGTTCCAAAAACGGCCTGCGCCACGTCGCCATCGGGTCCTTGCCGAAGACGCGCAGATCGACCGGCTCGTCGAGGACGATCGCCAGCGCTCCGGTTTCGCGCACGAGAGAGAGTGCGTATTGCAGATGCGCCGTGAAGGTGGCCGTTTCGTCCGGCAACTCCTCGGTCGCCGTGTCATAAAGACCCAGGTTGTAGGCGACTCGCGCGCTGTCGTGCGCGATGAAGAAGTCGTTCATCAGCGAGCTGAAGATCACCACGCGCGGCATGACGGACTTGAGAAACGGCTGAATGCCCGGCGGGAACTGCGCTTCCATGCCGAATACGGGATCGGCGAGATTGACGACCTTGAACCGGTAATCGGGAAATTCCGAACCCTCGTCGAAGCGCGTTTGCAGCATCGTCGGCCAGGTCGGGCCCGACTTGGTCGTGGGATCGCCCGCCGCGGGCACGCCGCCGAAGACGAGAATTACGTCGGAGTTCGACTCCACCGGAAAAAAGATCTTGCGATCTGAACGAGACAGTTCGCGCCGCGCCTCGAACGCGCGCGCGTTGAAGTACCCGTCCTCCATATACGCACCGTAAAGATTGCGCTTTGACTTCTGCCCCGGAAGGTTGTTGAAGAGGGCGAAACCGAAGACGACCAGAAAGGGCAGCGCCGGGTAGAACGCGACCAACTGCGCGACGATGCCGGGCGGGTCGCTCCGGCCGCGCGCGGCCGATGCGATCAGTCCGTCCGCCATCCAGAACAGCACGATCGCCAGCAGCACCGCACCGATGCGGCGCGCGACGACGCGAAAGGCTCCCGGCACGAATTCGCGCTCGCTCCCGTCCGCGAACCGGACGACGAAGCGGTCCACGGCACTCCAGGGCGAGCGCCATGCCGGCACCTTCATTCCGGGGTCGGCGAGCAGGTGGATCGTGGACGCCGAGAGGACGAGCGGTCCCTCGTGAACCTGCGCCCCATTCTGGTCGACGCGAACCCGACCGTCCGCAAAGCGAAAGACAAGTTCGTGCTCTTCGCCGACTTTCGCCGGGACGGGCGTTGCGGTCGTGTCGGTCTCTCTCGCTTGTATCCAGGTTGAGACGCCGTCCGCCTTCGTCGATAAGCGTAACCCCTCGTAACCGATTGTGTCCGCCTGATAATTGAACAACACGCCGAGAGCGCTGGTCGTCTCGCTGGGCCGGTAGCGGATGCGCAATTCAGTCGGCTGCGTGTCGAGGCGTACGGCCAGCATCGCGCGGGCGACGCGTTGGTCGGTCGGAATCTTGAGGTTGAATGCATCGGTCCAAACGGCGGACGTGTGCCAGGAGACGACGAGAAACAGGACCCCGGTCAGATTGAGCGCGGTGAAAATCCACATGACGAGCGTGTGGCGGCGCGCGGGCAGCACCCAGCGCCGAACACGACTCCAACGCGGTTCGCGATCAACGCCGCCGCGCATCCGATCCCAGAATTTCGCCACGGTGGTTCCTGAGCGAAGGAAAGATATTCCATGATACGGATGTCGCCCCCGCGTTTCAATCGTGTCGCCCACTCCGTTGCCACGAAAAGTTCGGCGACCCATTTGCCGACTTTCGTGGAGATGGACATAAATGGCTCGCTTTTTCGTTGAATTTCGCGCGCCGCTGACCTAAGATCGCCCCGCTTCCGCCGGGTTTTTCGCCCGCGCGGGTGGGGGGGACCATGGACGACGTCATCATCACCGTCGCCGTCACCGGCGCGGAAACGACGCGCGAACAGGCCCCCACCTTGCCGTTCACGCCCGAGGAGATCGCCGACGAAACCGCCCGTTCCTTCGAGGCCGGCGCGTCGATCGTCCATTTGCACGTGCGCGAGGACGACGGTACGCCGACGCAGGATCGCGACCGCTTCGCGAAAACGATCGAGCTGATCCGCGCGAAGTGCCCGATCCTGATCGAGACCACGACCGGCGGCGCGGCGGGAATGCCCGACGAGGATCGGCTTCAGCCGATCTCCCTGCGCCCGCCGATGGCGAGCCTCGACTGCGGCTCGGTCAATTTCGGCGACGAGGTGCTCATCAACACCTTCGGGCAGATGCAGTTTTACGCGCGCCAGATGGCCAAGCACGACGTGAAACCCACGCTCGAATGCTTCGACATCGGCCACATCCACAACGCGCGGATGCTGATCGAACGCGGTATGCTCGACCCGCCGCACCATTTCGGCCTCGTGCTCGGCGTCCCTGGGGGCATCCCCGCCACGCCACGCTGTTTGCAGGCAATGGTCGAAAACCTGCCCGATCACTCGCTTTGGACCGTCATCGCCGTCGGCGGCAAGGCGAGCGCCCTGCTGCACCCGCTCGCGCTGGCGCTGGGCGGCCACGTGCGCGTCGGGTTCGAGGATTCGATCTACGTGCGCAAGGGGGTGGTCGCCGAGTCGAACGCCGATCTCGTGCGTCATGTTGCGAGCCTCGCCCGCAAGATGGGCCGCGAGGTCGCCGACGTGGCCGCCGTGCAAAAAGCCCTCGGAATCTTCGTCGCGCCCTATGCCCGGCGCGAGCCCGACGCCAAGCCGACCTAGCGTCCCGATTTCCCGCGACTCGCGGGTGTGTTTTCCATTTCGCTTTTTCCCAATCACGAGGTTTCCCATGCCGGCCGGCAACCGATACGGCACGCACCGCGTGCGTGAACCCTTGGGCGCGCTTCCGCAACCCGCTCTGCGCGTCGACAACGACATGTCCGTGCTCTACGACAACGAGATCCTGTGCGACGTCGAAACGCTCAACGTCGATTCGGCGAGTTTCAAGGTGATCCTCGATCACGCCGAGGGCGATTCCGAGCGCGTGAAATCGATCATCCTCGACATCGTGCGAAAGTGCGGAAAGCTGAAAAACCCGTGGACCGGCTCCGGCGGCATGTTTGTCGGCCGCGTCGCGAAAATCGGCTCGGCTCTCGCGGGCAAGGTCGCGCTGTCGGTGGGCGATCGGATCGCAAGTCTCGTGTCGCTGTCGCTCACGCCGCTCGCCATTCGCGAGATCACCGCCGTGCGTAAAGAGGTCGACCAGGTGGACGTGGTCGCACAGGCCATCCTCTTCGAGTCAGCGATCTGGGCGAAGCTGCCCGCCGATCTGCCGCAGACGCTCGCCCTCGCCGTGCTCGACGTAGCCGGCGCGGCGGCGCAGGTGGCGAAGCTCGTCAAAATGGGCGACACGGCGCTCGTGATCGGCGCGAACGGCAAATCAGGCCTGCTGTGCTGCTTCGAGGCGCGCCGCCAGGCCGGGCCGAACGGCCGCGTGATCGCCACGGTGCGCCGCGAGGACGCCGTCGCCCTCGTGCGCGATTCGGGCTTCGTCGACGACGTGGTCGTCGCCGACGCGGGTGACGCGCTGGGCATGCTGGCCGCGGTGGAACGCGCCACGGGCGGCGCGCTCGCCGATGTCGTCATCAACTGCGTCTCGCGCGAAGGGTGCGAAATGTCGTCCATCATGTGCGCCAAGGACGGCGGCGTGGTCTACTTCTTCTCGATGGCGACGAGCTTCACCAAGGCCGCACTCGGCGCGGAGGGCATCGGCAAGGACGTGACGATGATCATCGGCAACGGCTACACGCGCGGGCACGCCGACCACGCGTTGTCGCTTCTGCGCGACAGCGAATACATCCGCCGCGTTTACGCGGAGCGATACGCGTAGACCGGGAGGACGCCATGTTCGAGACCCCCACGCCCCGCCATCAATTGTGGGCGGGCGTTTCCGACGCCGAATGGAACGACTGGCGCTGGCAGATGCGCGAACGAATCCAAAACGTCGCGGACCTGCGCCGCGCGTTTCCCGTGGACGACGCGACCGCCGCCGTGGTCGAAAAATACGGCAGCGTGTTTCGCATGGGCATCACGCCCTATTTCGCGTCGCTGATCGAGTGGGAAAATCCGTGGTGCCCCATCAAGCGGCAGATGGTGCCGCTGGTCGAGGAACCCGGCGACGACGGCGCGGACCTCGCCGACCCGCTGAACGAAGACGGCGACATGCCCGTGCCCGGCCTGACGCACCGCTACCCCGACCGCGTGCTGTGGCTCGCCACCGACGAATGCGCCGTCTTCTGCCGCTACTGCACGCGTCGGCGGCTGGTGGGATCGAAGGAGGAGAACTTTCTCACGGGTGTGGACGCGCGCATTGCGTATCTCGAAGCGCATCCCGAGGTGCGCGACGTGCTGATTTCCGGCGGCGACATCCTCACGCTCTCCGACGATCAGATCGAGCACCTGCTGCGCCGCCTGCGCGCGATTCCGCACATCGAGATCGTCCGCCTCGGCACCCGCGTGCCCGTGGTCTGCCCGATGCGCGTAACGGACGCACTCGTCGCCATGATCCGCAAATACCACCCGGTGTACGTGAACATCCACGTCAATCACCCGCGCGAGATGACCGCCGAGGTCGCCGCCGCGTGCGCGCGCATGGCCGACGCGGGCATCCCGCTCGGCAACCAGTCGGTGCTGTTGCGCAACGTAAACGACTGCCCGCACGTGATGAAAAAACTCGTGCACCTGCTGCTCGCGGCGCGGGTGCGTCCGTACTACATCTACCAGTGCGATCTGTCGGTGGGCCTCGCGCAGTTCCGCACGAGCGTGGCCAAGGGCATCGAGATTATCGAGTCGTTGCGCGGCCACACGACGGGCATGGCCGTGCCGACTTTCGTGGTGGATGCGCCCGGCGGCGGCGGCAAGATCCCCGTCGGCCCGAACTACGTTTTATCCATGACGCAGGACACGATCATCCTGCGCAACTTCGAGGGCGTGATCGCGCCGTATCACGAGCCGCACGGCTACAAGTCGGTATGCGGTCACGACGCGGCGTGTTCCGATCCGCGCTACCACGCGAAAACGGGACCCGCGCACATGTTTGAGGATCGCACGCTCTACTACGAGCCGCAGGAAGAATTTTTGAAGTAGCGGTGTCCAGAGAGTGTGGCCCGGCCGCCCACGGCCGGGATGGTCAGGGTAAACGCATCTAAAAAACTCCGAGCACCTTTTTCAAATAGTCTCCGCTCCATCCGGCCGCGAGTCTTTTTCTTCGCAGGCTCATTTTGGGATCGGATGTTTCGTTTTTCAGCGCATTCAGC
>JADLEX010000120.1 GCA_020845895.1 Deltaproteobacteria bacterium
ATGAAGAACTTGTCGAAGAGGTTCAACGCGCGATCCGCGGCGTAGATGTACGCGAAGAGCAAATTGAGCGCCGGCTCGACCTCCTCCAGATCGAGAAACCCGTCGGTGAGGTACTTCTCCTGTTGAAACTTGAGCGAGCCGATGCGCGATCGCAAGACACCAATATTTGGAAAAGCCTCCTGCCCGCCATCCCGGCCGTAGCTGCCGAAGCTGAGCTGCGCGTAATTGGGCGACATGTGCCGAGTGAGAGGCGTCCGAAAGTGCTCGTCCGCCGATTCGTTGTGGTCCTGCATCAGGTTCACGGCGATGTGGCTCGGCGGCGCGATCATGAGCAGGAAGACTTTTTCGCTCATGGTCTCGTTATCTCCCTGCGGGGTCTGTGCGGAAAACATGGCCGCGTATTTCGCCGCCTCGGCGGGTGTGGCGAAGTTCCGGAACCCCGGGAGAAAGAGGACGCCCGGGCGCGGAGGCAGATTATCGAGAACGTCTGCGTTGCACACGTCCGAGGGAGTAATACTGTCATCCATTTCCGTGGCGATGTAGCCGAAGACGTCGCCTTCCGCGACCGCCGGACCGCTGCCACCGAGGTAGCCGATGAGGGACCGAAAACGCACCCTGGCGGTGCAATAGTCGCGACGGGTCTGGGCCTGCCATCCGGTGCGGCCCGGATCGCCGTCGTCGCTGAAGTCCAGCCCGAGGCTGATGACCTCGAACTGATCGATCTCGAAATCGTCGCGATCGATGTGTGTCGCCGTGTCATTGCTGTCATCCGTATCGAGATCCCCTTGGCGATACCCGATATATTCGTTTCCGTCCCACGCCTCGCAGGTGATGAAAAGCTCGTCGAGATAGGTCGTTGGTTCCTCGAACGAGCACGGGCTCGCCCATGCCGCGCCCGCCAAGGCGCACATCACGATGACCGTAAACGCGCACACACGTCTCCTGTTGCCGGTTCTCATGGTTCTCCCTCCAGCGTTTGCGAATCAGGTTGTTTCGATCAGGCTACCGGATGCTCGAACTCTCACTCGTCTATGATGGACGGCGAAAACTTCGCCGAGAAAACCCCATTGTAGATTTCATAATTATTAATACCAAATACAGAAATAAAATCCCCATTATTGAGACGACCTAGAAATTGAGGGCTTGCGTTCGAAATCGCGAACATGAAAATCGGATGCCACATCCACTCGCCATTCTTTTTCGATCCGTAAATGATGCCGCCCTCATTATTCCATTCCGAATAATGATCACCGATCAAATTGACGACGTGGGGACTCCCGTTTTCATCAACAAATTCCGCATCGGAAATGAGCGCATATTCAATTTGCTCCGTTTCCCAATCGCCAGTGAAATCCGTGATATACCACCCTGCCCCCCCCCCACCTCCATGGAAAACATGATTCGCACCTTCAGAATCCACGACTAGATTTCCAGCGCCATGATCCGCTCCGGCAAAAACCAATTCGGTCTCCCAGTTCCCGTTGGAGACGCGCTTGGCGAACTCGAGATCGACGGACATTGAACGATACACCGTTACTGGATCGCCGTCCAGATCAAGACCGATGTCATATGGGTAGATCATGAACGGCAATTCCTCGGTCTGCCAGGAACCTCCGGCGCGCGTGGCGAATTTTCCGGGAGTATTCGCCCCGTCGTACACGAGCATGGGTTCATCGTCGAGACCCAGCACCAATCGCGTTTTACTAAAAGACGTCCCGGAATCCACAGTCTCATTCACCCACGCACCGCCGATCAGTCGGCTGTGCATCAATTGCTCGTATTCTTGGTTTGCCCAGACGATTTGCGGGATGTCGTCCGACCCCACGTCAATCGAGACTTCCAGCCCGACAGGCAGTCCAGTCGTCGGCGTCGAGTAGATCTCACTCTCCCACCACACGCCGTTCTCCAGCTTTCCGTAAACGATGCGTTGATAGTGATCCCGGATGAATGCGAAGTGTAAAACATCGTCCTTCAGGAAAAAGCCTTCACGGCTATCGGAGTCGATGTCGTGCGAACCGCCGATGGTATAACGACGCCAGTCGCCGAACCGGTTGGTGGTATAATAGAGCTTCGCATAGCCGCCGTCCCATCGGTGGATGGCGTGGACCTTCCCGTTCGCGTCCACCACCGACGACATATCCTGCCCGTCACCCCCGTCGCCCGTCACCATGCGCGTGAAGACCCAGTCGCCCGACTCGTTCGTCGTGTAGAACACGTCCGTCCCGTAGCCGTTGGCGTAGACGATGTGCAGCGCGCCGGCCGCATCGATGAAGAGCTTCGGGTCCCGAATGCCGTCGCGACAGTCGTCAATGTCCTCCCACGTCCACACGTCGGCTTCGAAGACGCCGTGATAAAGGTCCCCATCCGTGATTCCGTTCGAGACGATGTGCCGCCGGTCCTGATCGTCGAACCCAAAATCCCAGCTCGCTTGATCCGCATCGACGAGCGTCTTCACCCAAGTCTCCGTTTCGTAGAGATCCCACGCGAAGAGCCCGAAGTCGTCCGTGGCGATGATGTGCGGCTCGTCCGCGGAATCGAGCGCGATGTAACACCCGTATCGCCACGTCGTGTCGTCCGGCGCACGCTGCGTCTCGGTGAGCGTTTCGCCGTCCCACGTCGCGTAAAACATGCTCTTGTCGTAGCGGGCGACGCCGGCGTACACGATGTGCACCAGTCCGTTCGCGTCCACCGCCATGTCGAAGTCGGGCGAGCCGCGATCGACCTCGCGCAGCAGGATGTCCTCCCACTCGCCGCTCTTGTCGGTCGCGTAACGCAGTTCGTTCACCTCTTCGTCGGGCTCGCGGCGGTAGGTGTAGACGAGGTGGACGTGATCGTCGGCGTCGATGTCCATCACCTTCCACTCGCCGCCGAGGGGATTGATCGTGTCGCGGGTGATGTCGCCCGCCGCGTCGATCATGTAGTGGTCGAGGGAGAGGCCGTCCTGACCGACCGCGTGGATGACGCCGTCGCTCGACACCGCGATGTCGTTTTGGCCGAATCCCGCGCCCGACGAGAGAATCTGCTGAAAGGTGATCCCGTCGCGCTCCCACTCGGGCCAAGGGCCGTAGGGCACGGCGGGGACGATGACTTCAGGGACTTTGTTGAACGGATCGCACACGGTGCCCGTACCGGGACGCACGGTCGTCGTCGTCGTGGACGTCGACGTGGTGGTCACAACCGTGGTGGTCGTCGTACTCGAACCGGACGGTGATGTCGTGGTCGTGGTTGTTGGTGACGTCGTGGTCGTCGTCCCCGCGTCGTCGTCGAGGTCGTCGTTCAGGGAATCGTCGTCGAGGATGGAATCATCGTCCGGCCCCGCGCCGTCGGCATTGTCGTTGGATGAACCGCAATCGCAGGCGGGAAAGAGCAGAAGACAAATCGCGAGGAGATAAAGGAGTGCGAGCCCTTTGTTTTCCAGAGAATTCCGTGGTTTCCGAATTGATTTCATTCGACGAAGCGCCTTTTTTCGGATCGTGTCGAGCGCGTCACCGGCGAATCTGTTCAAAGGATGGCACAATCATACAGGAGCCGTCAACAGAAATCTTTGTGAATTTGGAGTGACGCGGACGCCGATTGTATCGACGCGCCACAACTCCCAAACCTTCGCCAACCCATCCCGACCGGGGCAGAGATTATTTGCCGAACCCCGGACGCGCGACATCACGACGCTTTTTTCAAAACGCAAATGGCTCAAGAACGAATCTCACGCACGTCGTTCGCGGACCGCGCGCGTTACTCGTACTTGAGCGCCTCGCGAAGCTGGAGATTCGCCGCCTTGGCTGCGGGAATAAGTCCCGCGGACGCCGCGAATGCGACGGAGAAAACGAACGCCGTTGCGATTACCGGCACGGAAAAATGCACGGCCATCGTCCAGCCGGACAGAATGATCGACAGGCGCTTGAGGTGGATGATGCCGATCCCCCACCCCACCGCAGCGCCGACGCACGCCCCGCACAAGCCCATGATGGCCGATTGCGCAAGGAAAATGCGTCGGATCTGCGCCTTGGTCGCGCCGAGCGAACGCAGTACGCCGATCTCGCGCGTGCGATCGATGACGTTGGAGAGCAGGTTGTTGACGATACCGATGAGCGCGATGGCCAGCGCGACGATTTCCAGCGCCACCGCGAGACCGAAAACCTGATCGATCGCCTCGATAATCGATGACTTGAACTCACGATTCGTCAGCACGAACAGGTTGAAGTTGTCCCCGACGATCGCATCGATGCGGCGGCGGATTTCCTGGGTGTCCACGCCGGACTGGATGTACACATGGTAAGTATCGACGAGGTTGTCGTTAAAGTTTTCGACGAAATACGACCGGTTGAACAGGATCGTGCCGGTCTCGGACGTGTAATCGACGACCTCGGCGAGAATGGGAAATTCGCGGCGACCGTGTGGCGTGTCGAGCGTGACGTGCGTGGCGGTTTTCAGTTCCGGGTGCCGGCTGACGAGGTTTTGCGACAGCATGACGCCCTCGTTGGCGATCAGCCTGCGAACGGCTGCGGGATTGTCGTCGCCGGGAAACTGAATCCGCGCCTTTTCGATGTACGCGCCGAAGTTGACGCCGAGCAGGACGATGCGGCTGTCTTTGAAGTCCTGGAGTTTCAGCCGCACCTCGACGAGATGCTCGATGCCGGGCACGGACCGCAGCTTATCCGTCATCGAGGGGTCCATCGGAACCGAGGTGCGCGTGGCGAAGTTGTTCGACGACGTGATGTAGACGTCGGCCTTGAGCACGTTGTCCATCCACGCCTTGAGCTCGGCGCGCATCGAGCCCATGAACAGATAGATTTCGAAGAGGACCGCGAGCGCGACCATGAACGCGGCGACGGTCATCGACGAGCGCCCCAGATCGCGCATGAGGTTTTCGGCGGCCATGCGCGACAGGGCCGAGCGCAGCCACGTGGACATCGGGATCAGGGCGCGAAGCACGAGGTACATGAAGAGCGGTGTCGCGCCGACGCCGACGAACAGCATGAACATCATCGCGCCGCGAATTCCGTCGATCGTGTGAAAACGCGGATGCAGCGCAAGAATCAACGTCAAGGCGAACGACGTGACGGCGAGCGCCGTCCAGCGAGCGAGATTCGTCTGTCGCCCGCCCGCGAGACCGGGGCCGAAGCGCAGCACCTGAAGCGGCGTGATGCGTGTTGCGCGCCACGCCGGCCACAACGCCCCGACCAGCGTAATGCCGAGCCCCATCGCCGTGCCCATCGCGATCATGTCCGGGCGAAAGACGGCGTGCGTGGTGTTGGCGGGGATGAACAGGCTCGTGACCTTGCCGATGTAGTGCAGCACCGTGAAGCGACCGAGTGCGAATCCCCCCGCGATGCCGACCGCCGAGCCGAGAAGGCCGAGAATGAGCGCCTCGGCCGCGACGACGTTCCAGATGCCCATGCGCGTGACACCGATCATCCGCATGATGCCGATCTCACGCAGGCGCTGGTACACCGAGGTCGTCATCGTGTTGAAGATGATGAACCCGCCCATCGCCATGACGACCAGCGTCATGATGCTGAGGCCCATGTTCATGCTGCGCAGGAGAGACTCGACGCCTTGATTGCGCTGCTCGGGCCTCCGTACCTCGTACGCGCCCGCGAGCCAACTTTCGGCGGCGGCTTTCACCGCGTCCACGTTCGCGTCCGGTTCGAGAAGCAGGTCGATGGAGTCGAACATCTTTTCGCGGCCGAAATAGAGCTGCGCCGCATAGACGTCCATCAGGGCGAAGTTGCCGCCGAAGGCCGCCGCCGGTCCCGACGCGTCGAGCAGGCCCTTGACGACGAACGGCTTCTTGCCCGCGCTCGTCATCAGATCGATCGTGTCGTCGACGGCGATGTTGAATCGTTTTGCGAATTCGCGATTGAGCAGCAGCGTGTTGGGTGCATTGAGAAACGCGAGGGGGTCCTCGATCTCGGCGCCGCCGGAGTCGGTCATCTTGTAGTCGCGGGCGGCGCGGTCGTTGAGCGTGTCCACGGCGAGGATGAGGACGTTCTCCGTGCCGTACTTCGTGACGTTCTGAATGGTCGGCATGGCCGCCGCCAAGCCGGGGATCGGCGAGCGCCCCTGCTCGTCGCGAATCTGAATTCGATCGTAAATCTCTTCCGAGACTCCCGTCTCGCCGCCGCTGATCTGAAGCTGCGCCTTGCCCGAAACGGCGTCGATCATCGACGAGAATGAATCGGTCATCGTCGCCAGGATCATCTGCACCGCGATGTTGGCGGCGACGCCGAGCGCGATCCCCACGATCGTCAGAAACGACCGGAACGGGTGCTCCATGAGTCGGGGAATCGAGATCAGGCGCAGGACGTGACGCATGGCGAAAGCATCCGTATCAATGAATCGAAGTCAAGACCGCCTCGCGACTAGCGGGACTTTTTCCGCATCTCGGTGAGCGAGAGTTTGTTCGGATCGATGCCGACATTCGCCTCGTTGCGAAACCACGGGAAGACGGTGGCATGCTCGGCCTGAAGATCGACAACGAACGAGGTCGCCACGAGAGGAGGTTTCGTCGCGGGGTCGTTCGACACGTTGGAGGCGTTGATGAGCACCTTCCAGAGCTGCCCCTTGGCGTCGTACGCCTCTTTCATGTGGATGTAGAACGCCTCGGCGTCGATGTAGAAAACCTGCCGGCTGTATGGATATCGCGCGAGCCGCGGCGTCGCCTCGACGACGTACACCGGCCGGGGTTGCCACTTCAGACGCGGATTCCAGTGCGGCGGCGTCTCGAAATCGTAGGTCTTTTTCGCCGCGTCGGGGCCGAATTCCACACCGGCGCCCATCGGCGCGAGGATCGTCGCGCGGCGCAGGATCTTCCAGTTCATCCACTCGGGGCGACCGGAATAGCCGCGCACGTCCTCGTAAAGCAGGTCCGTGTTGTTCCACGCCTCTCCGTGTCCATCCGAAGTGAATCGCACCGTGCGACGCTGGGAGGGCACATACACCCACCCTTCCCGCTCGGTCGGGTTGTCGTAGGCGATGTACAGTGCGAGCTGACCCTTGAGATCCGGCGGAAAGAGCGTCTCCGTCATCGAGATGGCGGCGATATTCCTGTCGGCGAACTCGGCGAGCACGGGTTTGGGATCGATGTCCGTCCGGTGCTTCGTGTTCGAGATGAAGAACCACCGCCAGACCTCGTTGCGTTCGACGCCGCGTTTCGCCGAAACCCAGTAAACGCCGAACTCGTGCCGGCCATCATCGCCGTGATGCCCGTGAAGGAAATTCCACGCGACCTCTTCGCCGGTCTTGGGATCGGGAAACGGCAGTCCGGCCGTGTAGCCGCCGAGGCCGACCACATCGGTCTTCCCGCCCGTATCGAGCGCCTTCGCCTGCCCGCGATATTTGTTGGTGGCGTCGATGTAGCCATCGGTGGGCGCGTAGGCTTCATACGGGCGCGTCACGATCTTCAGATTCCAGTTGCGGACAAGCAGGTACGTCGGCTCGGCGATCCACATCCGAAAGGCATCGACATTCGTGGCGTCGATCGTCAAAGCGTCCGACCAGCCGGGAATCGCGAGATCGGGCGCGAAGCCGACCATGGCGCCCCAATTCACCCTCGTGATCGGCTCTTCTGACCATGCGACGGCGCATACGCAAAGAACCAGCGCGATTGCCGCGAAGTTTCGACGTTTCATCGGTTCACTCGTCCCTTTTCGTCGGATAGCCCTTGGCCGTCCAGCCGCGCCAACTTGCGGAATAGTCCCACACACGCGTGAAACCGTTCTTCATCAAGTATTTGACGGCCTGAGCGCTGCGCGATCCGCTGTAGCAGTAAACCACGATGTCCTTGTCTTTCGGTAAACTCGCTGTGCGCGCCCGCAATTCGTCGAGCGGCATGTGCGTCGAACCGGGGATGTAGCCGCGCTTGCGTTCGAAGGCCGTGCGCACGTCGATCAGCAGAAAGTCCTCACCCGCGTCGATGCGCGTCTTGAGCTCTTCGGTCGCCATGACGTGCCCGCCGCCCGGTTCCGCCGCGGTTGAACACGCCGCCGCGACGAGAACCAGTAAAGCCGCACCGGTCGCGTGCGCCAAGAGCCTGCGAAAAAGCACTCCCCACATCATCCCGTCTCCGCAATGTTCAAATCGAGTTTGGAAGATAGCCGAAAGGCGCGACCGCTCCTAGCCGTGGATCGCCGCGGCCCGGCGTGTCGCCCGGCCCTTCGCAAACGGGGGATCGCGGCCTTTTGCCGCGCGCGCCGCGTTCGACTAGAATTGTCGCTCCACGTGCGAGGTGAACGATGAAACCTTGGTCGTCCCGGTGGTCTGGATTCCTATTTCTTCTGATTGCGCTGGTCGCGCAAGGCTGCGCGGGCGACGACGACGATTCGTCAGGCGATGACGATGACGCCGCCGTCGACGACGATTCCGTCGATGACGACGCAACCGACGACGACGCGGACGACGATACGACGCCCGACGACGACACGACGGACGACGACACGACGGATGACGACACATCGGACGACGACACCGTCGACGATGACACCGATCCCGGTGACCCCATCGAGCCGACCACGGGATTCACGGAGCGCTGCGAGCAGTAGTTGCAAGACTGCTTCACGGCCGCCACACCGCCGGCCGGCGGGCTTTATGCGCAAATCTGCCGGCTCGAGGTCGGCGGCGAGATCAACGAAACGCCGATCCGCAACAATCTGACGAAGGCACAGAACCGCGAAGACACGTCCGACTTCGGGCTCACGGGCACAATGCGCATGCTCTATCTCTACGCCGACAGCCCCTACTACCCCGAGGAGTTGCAGGCCGACATCAAGGAAACCCTGCTCGGGTTCAAGTTCTGGATGGACGAACCCGGCCCCGACGACATGGTGTTCTGGTCCGAGAACCACGAAGTGCTTTTCCTGCAGCTTCAGCTTCTCGCGGGTCAGCTCTGGCCGGACGAGATCTTCACCAACTCCGGCCACACGGGTGCCGAGCAAATCGAGATCGCGAAGACGCGGCTGCGCGACTGGTTTCACTGGCGTTCACTATTCGGCTTCACCGAATGGCACTCGAACGTGTATTTCAACGAGGACGTCCCGGCGCTGATGAACCTCGCGGACTTCGCCGAGGACACCGAGATCGCCACGCTGGCGTCGATGACGCTCGACCTGCTGGCGTTCGATCTCGCGCTCAATTCGTTCAAGGGTTTTCTCGTCGCGCCGCACGGGCGCACCTATCCCGATCAAGTGATGGGGCGCATGAGCGACAGCATGCGCGCCGCCAACTATCTGTGGACGGGCAACGGCTCGGTGAACGACTACGGCAATTTCAGCGCCACGCACATCTGTACCGCGCAGCGCTACGTGCTGCCGCCGCTTCTGGAGGCGGTCGCCGACCCGGACCGGGACGAATTCATCAATCGCCAGCGCGACGGCATCAACATCGCGGACGGTCCCGATTGGGGGCTGACCTACGACGATCCCGAACACGTGACCTTTTGGTGGTCGATGGGTGCGTACGCCGACTGGCGGATCGTCGAGGGCACATTCCAGACCGTGGAGGACTGGGACATGTGGGGCGGATGGCTGTGGAGCGACATCGACTTCCTGCGCCCGCTGGTGGGATCGCCGCTCCTATCGATCGTCACCAAACTGGTCGAGCCCATCGCCAGCGGCTCGGCGCTCGAAGAAATGCACGCCTACATTTACCGCACGCCCGACTACCAGCTCGCGTCGGCGCAGGACTTCAAGCCCGGCTACTGGGGCGCACAGCAGAACGTGCTCGCGGGCATCATCGACGGTGAGGCGGTCGTTTTCACGTCGTATCCCGGCGGCGTTTCCGGCGATTATCTCGGCACGGATTGGACCGGCGGATGGCTGCCGCGCGCGGCGCAGTTCGAGAACGTTCTCGTGGCCATCTATGACGAGCCCTGGCTCCCGATCACGGATTATAGCCACGCGTATTTTCCCGCGGCCGCGTTCGACGAGGTGCGCGAGAACGGCAACTGGACACTGGGCCGCAAGGGCGACGGTTACGTGGCGCTATGGTCGCAGACGACGCCCGAATGGGCCGCGCCGCCCAACGACGGATTCGAACTCATCGCCGATTCGATCTCGAACGTGTGGGTGATGGAGATGGGCCGCGCCACCGTGGATGGGTCCTTCGACGACTTCGAGGACGCCGTGACCGGCGCGCCGATCGAAACGGATGGGCTTGCCTTGGAGTATGACTCTCCGAGCATCGGAATGGTCGAGTACGCCTACGAAGGCGACTTCGTCGTGGACGGGTCCGTGATCGACCAGTCCGACGGGCGGCGTTTCGTCAACGACTACTGCGTGCACGAACTCGGGGACAATCCGTACGTCATCAGCGACGGCGCCGCGACGCTGGAACTCGACTTCGAGATGCCGCGCCGGCGTTACTTCAACGACTAGAAGAGGGAACGGACGCACGATGTCCACACGGCCCGAGAACGGCGATCTGACCCATATGCCCGAGTCCGCCCCCTTCGGCGACGTGACGCAAACTTTTCGCCTCGTGCTCAACGGGGTCGAACTTGCCGTGCGCCGAAACGATCGCATCGACGCGCATCTCGAACGCGCGCCGCATCCCGGTCAGCTCCCGCCACTCGGCCTGATCGTCAACAATCGCCTGACGGGGTTGTCCCGGCGGGTTACGGCGGATTGCGAAGCCTCGACGGTGGACTACGGCACCAAGGAAGGCGCGTACATTTACCGCCGCACCGCATCGCTCATTCTTTACACCGCCGTCAACGAGCTGTTCCCCAAGGCGGAGATCGAGATCGGGCAGAGCATTCACGGCGGGTACTTTTTCGAGGTGCCCGGTCGCACGGTGACGCCCGATTTCGTCACGTCGATCGCCGAGCGCATGAACGAGATCGTGAACGAGAGCCTCAAGATCGCGTTCCGCCGCCTCTTCGTCGACGAGGTCGTCGATCTGCTGGAGCGCATGGGCTTTCGCGACAAGGTCCGATGGGTCTCGCAAACGCCGCGCGGCTATCTTTGGATGGCAGAGCTTCGCGGATTTTACGACATCCTGCGCGGACCGCTCGCGCCCGAAACCACGCACATCCGCAACTGGACGCTCGACGCCTATCGCCACGGATTCATCCTCCGCTTTCCGCGGACCGACGGCACGCCGCCGGGGCCGATCCGCACCGACCGCCCCCTGCTCTTTTCGACGTTTCAGCGGGTGCGTCGCGACAACGAAATCCTCGGCGTCAAGAACGTCTCCGACCTGACGGACGCGCTCGTGCGCGGCGAGAGCGACGAACTCATCCGCGCGAGCGAGGCGCTGTTCGAAAAGCGGATCATGGAAATTTCACGCGAGATCGAAGAACGCCGGGAGCGAGTGCGCATCCTGTTCATCTCGGGGCCGTCGAGTTCGGGCAAGACGACGTTTTCCAAGAAACTGGGCGTATTCCTTCGCGTCATGGGCGTAAAACCCGTGACGCTTTCGATGGACAACTACTATGTGGATCGCGTGGAAACGCCCAAGCACGCCGACGGCAGCTACAACTTCGAGGCGCCCGAGGCCCTCGACATCGAACTGTTCAACGACAACCTGGAACGACTGATTCTCGGCGAAGAAGTGTCCGGGCCCGTTTACGATTTTCGCGAGGGCATTCGACATCCCTCCAAGACCGTTCCGATGCGGCTCGGCGAAAATCAGATCCTCATCATCGAGGGCCTGCACGCGCTCAATGACCGCATGCATGCGCGTATCCCGCGCAATGCCAAATTCCTGATCTTCGTCTCTGCGCTCACGCAGCTCGCGATCGACCAGCACAACCGCATCTTCACGTCGGATACGCGCCTGCTCCGCCGCATCGTGCGCGACCGCAAGTTCCGGGGTTACGCCGCCGCCGAGACGATCCGCACGTGGGCTTCGGTGCGCGCCGGAGAAGAGAACTACATCTATCCGTTTCAGGAGGAGGCGGACGTGATGTTCAACTCCGCGCTCGTGTACGAGCACGCCGTACTGGCGCCGTATGCGAAACGATTTTTGCTGGAGGTACCTTCGAGCGACCCGGCGTATGTCGAGGCGATCCGACTCTACGAATTCGCCGATCTCTTCCTGCCGATTTTTCCGGAAGAAGTGCCGCGCGACTCCGTCCTGCGTGAATTCATCGGCGGGTCGGGGTTTTCGTACTGACCTTCGCGACGGACGCGGACGGGCTCACTTCTTCTTGAAAAACCCGCCGAGGATTCCCTTTTTGTCGTCCGCGGGGCTCGGCGTCGCCGGCTTGGCCTGCGCCTTGCGCGTCTGGAGGCGCTGATTGAGCAGGCGCATCTCGCGATTGATTTCAACCGATTCCGGATTGATTTCGAGCCCCTTGGTCAGATTCGATTTCGCGCGACCGAGGTCGTCGTACACGAGCGCGATCTTGGCGACGACGTAATAGGGCTCGTCGATCTCCGGAAACTGGCTCATCAGGTCCTGAAGGCGCGTTTCCGCCGTGTGGCGGCTGGACGACTTCGTTTTGTGATCGCGCAGAAACTCCGCCCACACGCGATAGGCCAGCGCCGCGCCCATGTCCGGCGAAAGTTCGGCCACCTCCGTGAGGGTTTCGACCGCGTCGTCGAAGTGATTCTGCTGAATGAGCGACTGAGCGCGGGAGAAGAGTTGCTGCGCGCGGACCTTGCGTGCCTGATCGAGGTGCTTCTTCTGGCTCTCCGACGCACGGATGCCCCGGTCGTACATCCGGCGCTTTTCCTTCGCCGACAGGATCTCGTACGCCTCGTTGATCATCATGAACGCGCGCTGAGCCAGCGGGTGATCCTTCAGCCGTCCCAGTGAATCGGGATGAAGCTCCTTGGCGAGCTGAAAGTAGGCTCGCTTGATCTCGGATTCCGGCGCGTCCACCGCGACCCCGAGAACCGCGTACAGGTCCTTGTCTTCCTTCGCCTCGACAAACGCCATCACCGAAGCCAGGCGTTCTTCGTCGTTCTCACCGGCGCCCGACGACTGATCAACCATCCGCGGACGTGTCCGAATGAGACCGGAAAGCGCTTCGCGATGGGTTGAATCCAACTCGTAGGCCCGCGTATAGAATTCATTGGCGCGGTCGCGATCGCCGGTGTGTTCCTGGCAACGCGCGAGATCGTAGTAGATGCGCGCGTCGTAGGCGTCGAGGTGCAGCGCCTGCGTCAGATAGGTCATCCACTGCGGGTCGATTGCGCGACCGGTTCGCAACGCCCAGTCGAGCGGCGCGGCGCCGCGCAGTCGGCGATACTCCGCGCAATAATCCACGAGCTTTTCCGCCAATCGCAGTTCGCGATCCGCCGCGTCGAGTTCGCCCCGCTCGGCCGCGGCCCGCGCCGCGAGCGCGTGGCCCTCGGCCTCGATGGTGGAGCCGATGTCGTCCACCGTCTCGTTCGCCAGATGGAAGAAATAGTCGAATCGGCCCGCCTGTCGCGCCTTGTACCACGTGATAAGCGCCTCGAAGTGGCTGCTGGCGCGGTCGAAAAGCCGTTTGGCGAGCACCTGATGCTGCGCGGGAAGGTTCGGCACGAGCTCCGTCTGGTGATATTTTTGCGCGAGCTGGTAATACCCGCGACGCACGTCTTCGTCCGTGAAATATCGTCCGATCTGGAAAAGATCGAAGGGACTCCTCTCGAGCATGCGTTCGGCGTCGCGCGAGAGCAGCTCGGCGAAATCGCGTTCGCGGTCGTTCAATTCCGCCATGGTCCGGTTCGACACGACCGTCTCGTGCGGAAACTCCATGTAACCTTCGATGAGCAGACGTCGCATGAACACGAGTGCGACGTCGGTCTCCATCGGGGCGGCGTACACGATGTCCAGAAAGTGCGTGGACCCGTCGATTCGCCGCAACAAGCGCTGCTCTTCGCCCGAAGCCTGCAAGTGCGCCTTGATGACGTCGATGTCCTGCGTCAGGCGCGGCATCGCGAAGCCGTTGTGCTTGGCGAACGCGCGCAGTTCTTCCCACGACGAATACTGGCGCAGTCCCCTCGAAATCAGCGTGGTCGGGTCGAGCGCGACGCCCAGCCCCCGAAACGCCTCCGGAACCGGCTCGTCGAAG
Source organism: Deltaproteobacteria bacterium (assembly GCA_020845895.1). Classification (NCBI taxonomy): domain Bacteria; kingdom Pseudomonadati; phylum Myxococcota; class Myxococcia; species Deltaproteobacteria bacterium. The sequence goes on from JADLEX010000120.1 coordinate 14,000, forward strand.
ATGAACAGGTAGTCGCCGTCGCGCCAGCGGAAGACTTCGAGCACGCGTTGTTCGGCCAGATCCGCCAGCAGCGTCGAAACCTCGTCCGGCCGGATGAAACCGTTGCGGACCGCCCACGCGGTCAACGAAAAGCCCTGGGCTTTCGCCTGCGCCACGAGGTCCTCGGGCAGCGGGAGCGCGATCCGCCCCATCTCGACGAGTTTGCGAAACAGGTTTTCCTGAACGAGGCTCGACTGGACGTAGACGATGCGGCCCTGATCGAGGAACAGGCGCTTGAGCACCTTGTCGTGCCGCAGGTAGAGCGCGCCCGTCTCTTTCTGAACCGCGAGGGAATGAATCAGGTCGGAAAACGGGAGTTCGCGAAAACGACCGTAAAACGATGTCGTGTAGTCCCGACCCATGGACCTCGCCTTCAGATCTTCACGGGCGCGACGAGCCTTCGCCGTCCCGCCCTCACGCGTGTCGGGGCATATTGGGAACGCCGCGACGGCGCGTCAAGCGCGGGGTCGCGTCAGAAATACGCCTCTCGCCGCGTGTCGTAGTATTCGATTGTGCGCTCGAGGCCGTCGCGCAGATTCCAGCGCGCCGTCCAGCCCAGGGCGTCGCGGATCTTATCCGTTTTCGCGACGTAATCGCCGATCTCGATGACCTTGGCCTCGGCGGGAAACGGGACGAGTTTCCACGATCCACCGCGCAGGTCCACCAGCGTCCGGGCGATCTCGACCAGCGACGCGGGCGTGCCGCCGAGGTTGTAAACCTGTCCGTCCACCTCATCGCTCGCGCCGGCGAGCAAAAACGCGTCCACCACGTCGTCGATGTAGTTCGCGTCGCGAACCTGCGTTCCGTCGCCGAAGACCGACACCTCGCGCCCTTCCAGAATCAGACGCACGAACCAGTTGATGATGCCTTGGCGGTGATGGCGCATCTGGTGGCGCGGGCCGAAGGTGTTGGTGAGGCGCAGCGAGCACGCGCGAAGACCGTACACGTTGTTGTAGAGGATGTGGTACGCCTCACCCGCGACGTTGTTGATACCGTTCACGTCGGCGGGATTCATCGGGTGCTTTTCGTCTACGGGCAGATACTCGGCGCGCCCGTATTGGCCGCGCGTCCCGGCGAACAGGATTTTCACATTCGGGTTGTTCTTGCGGCACGCCTCCAGAATCGACAACTGGCTCACGCAGTTGATCTGCAGGTCGGTGAACGGGTCTTTCATCGAGTCGGTGTGTGAGAGCGTGCCCGCGAGATTGAAGATGACGTCGCGGCCCTTGACGAGCCAGTTCATCGAATACGCGTCGCGCACGTCGGCGATGTTGACCGTCACGCGGCCTTCGAGCCCGGCGATGTTCGCGAGGTTGCCGCCGTAATCCGGAATGAGGCTGTCGATGAGGGTGACGCGCGCGCCGAACCCCACGAGTGCGTGGGCGAGCGAGGATCCGATAAACCCGAGCCCTCCCGTGATGAGGATGTCCCGGCCCCGGTAGAACTCGCCGACCTCGTGCATCGCTCACCCTTCCCCGCTCTGAGCTCGGTGCGAAAAGATCAACTGGAACATGCGCTCCGGCGTCGCGGTGGCGTGGCTCTCGAACCCGGCAGCGTGCTTTTTCATGCGCCGCGTGAGCGACGCCGCGCCGAGCCACGCGTCGACGCCGTTCGCGACGCCGCGCTTGCGCGAAACGTCGAACATCTCCCGCCGCACGGACGAGCGCACCTGACCGCCGAACCGCGCCCAGCCGTCGAAGAGCAGGTTTTTTCGATAGACGAGCACGCGATTTCGCGCGCGCAGGCTGTCGATGCGTTTCGCGCGCTCGCGGTCCTTGGCGTACAATATGCCGCGCTGGTGCAGCGCGATCGCGGCCGGGTTGTACCAGAACCGATAACCGAGCCATCGGGCGCGCCACGCGAGGTCGGCATCGAGGTGCCCGGCGATCAGATCCTCATCGAACCAGTGGCCCGAGGCCGCGCGTACCGCATCGAGACACCGTCGATCCCAGAACGCCGCCGCGCCGGCCGGGCCGAAGACCTCGCGCCCTTTCGCGACGCGGTCGTCTTCGGTTGCCGCATGATTTTGCGGAATGATATGCGCGCCGCGAAGGGCGATCCCGGTCGAGTCGATCATTCGCCCGCCGGGACTGTCGTGTCCGAGCAGCACCCGCGCGGCCGCGCCGCCGAAACCCGGCGTGCCCTGAAGCAATGCGACCTGTGCGGAGAGAAAATCCGATTCCAACTCGGCGTCCTGCGCGAGGATGAGCGCAAATGGGGCGGACGTCTTCGACAACGCGACGTTGTACGCCGCGGCTTGACCCGTGTCCGCCGAGTTCACGATGTGCTGAACCTGCGGATACCGCGAATTGATGAGGAAATTGGATTGATCGCGAGAGTGGTTGTCCACCACGGTCACCTGAACGTGACCCTCGTAACGCTGGAGATAGACGCTCTCCAGGCAGCGCAGCAGCAGATCCTTGCCGTCGCGGCTTCCGATGATGACATCGACGTCCGGCAGACTCACGGATTTCTCCATAGCCGCCCGGCCGCGGCGAGCAGGCGAAAGCGGAAGATGCGGATGAAGCCGTCGAGCAGCCGCCCGAGCGTGAGCTGGCTTTGGCCGCGCTCGCGATCGACGAAGCGGATGGGCACCTCGACGATGCGGCAGCCCCGGCGGGTGGCGCGCAGCAGAATCTCGTGGACGATGCTGGGGCCCGCGGACGTGAGGGTCGCCGGTTCGATCAGCGACATGGTGGCCGCCTTGTACGCGCGAAAACCCGAGTTGCAGTCCCGCACGCGCGTGCCGAGCAGGAATCGGGCGAAGCCCGTCGTGAGCCGCGTGAGCCATCTTCGCGAAGCGGACGGACGGTCGTCGCGACCTCCCGCGACGAACCGTGAGCCGATGGCGAGATCGGCCCCGGACTCCAGCGCCGACAGCAGCGCGGGCAGATCCTCGGGCCGGTGCGACAGATCCGCGTCCATCTCCACGATGCGCGCCGGCGACATCGCGAGCGCCTTCACGAACGCCTCCGCCCCCGCGTAGCCGCGGCCCTTCCGCTCCATTCGCCGGAGAAGATGCACGCCCGAATCCGCGGCCGTCATGGCCTCAACGATCCGCCACGTGCCGTCGGGACTGTTGTCGTCGGCCACCAGTACCTCGACGCCAAGCGCGCGCAGGCGCGACACGAGTTCGGCGATGTTTTCGGCCTCGTTATACGTCGGCAGCGTCACGATCGTTCGCTGCCCGGTCACCCGCGCGTCGGCCACATCGAATCCATTCGAGAAGTTCACCCAATTCGGCACGCGCACGCTAGCACAAGTCCCGAACCCCACAAAGACGATACGTGGTTTGACATGCGCGCGTCGGCAAGGGAAAATTATTTGAAGTTCCGGAGGTTCCTCGCGTGAAACGAATCGCCCTCGTATCGCTGTTCATCGCGCTCGTCCTGCCTCTCGGGTGCCAGAAAGACGAGTCGGAACCCGAGGACGAGGAATTCCCCGTCATCGGCGACGACGACACGGACGACGACATCATCGTTCCGCCCGGCGACGATGACGATTCGGCCGATGACGATGGCGGTGACGATGACGATTCCGACGACGACTCGGACGATGACGCCGACGACGATTCCGATGACGATTCGGACGACGACGCCGACGACGATGCAGACGACGACACGGTCGAGCCCGAGGCGCGCGCGGACGGCTGGGTGCTCGGCGAATCGCGCGACGGCGACAAACCCTTCGCCGGACGCATTCAGGACGGCGCGATCGAAACGACGCTCGTGCCGGATAGCGGCAATGTCATTTTGCATGCGATGGATTTCGCCGACGAAAGCTGGGGCGTCGCCGTCGGCTGGAACACGAATTCCCTGACCGGAGTCGCGTACAAAATCCAGGACGACGTCTGGACGGCGATCCCGATCGACATTCCAACGCTGCTCGGCGAATGGGAACTGCGCGGCGTGGACGTTCTCGCGCCGGGTGACGCCTATCTCGTCGGTCGACAGACGGTGAATCCGCTCGGCACGATCGGCCTCGTTCTGCATTTCAAGAACGGCGTCGTCTCGCGCATGACGCTTCCCAACCTCTCGACGAATTTCCGGCTCAACGCCGTTTCCATGGCGAGCGAGACGCTCGGTTGGTCCGTTGGCCAGAATGTCGTCAGCGGCAAAGGCGTAATTCTGAACTGGGACGGCAACGACTGGCAGCCGTCGACCTACACGCTGACGGAAAACGAGGTGGAGTTCCTCGACGTCGTCGCGGTTTCCAACAGCAACGCGTTCGCTGTCGGATACGCGAGGCCGACGGGCGAACTCAACGTGCGCGGCATTGCGATGCGTTACTCGAATCTGACGTGGCAAAAGACCGGCAACTTTCCCGAAGACGGCGAAAACTGGCGGTTGTCGAATGTGAATGCGCAGGGTCAGGACGACGTCGTGAGCTTCACGTCGAAGTTCGACAAGATGGAGCACTGGCACTACGAGGACGGGACGTGGGATCGCCGCTCGTATGGGTTCGACCTCCCCGCGGGCGGCTATGTCACCGGAGCGTCGCTCGTCGATTTCGACAACGGTCTCGTGGGTTTCGCATCGGTCGCGGACAACACGGGACTTGTCTTCGAGCGCATCGACGGCGTCTGGTTCACCGTGGACCCCTATCCCGAAAACATGGGACGCATCCGCGACGTCTTCACCTTCGCCGTCGAGTGAACATCACAGGCGGCGAAAGACCCTCGCCGCCCACAACCCGAGCTTCCAGAGCTTTGGCCGCGGCGAGACCAGGGCGCGCCCGCGACGCGTCGCGAGACGCAGGTAGCTGAGCGGTCTCGGGCCGGCGACCATCTCCGACCAGGACCCGCGGTCGATCCACAACGCGGCGTGTAGCGGCGAAAACGATTTTGCGCAAAGGTCCGCGACCATCCGATGTTGCCCCGCCCAATCGAGCGGTCCGTCGGCCAGACCGAATGCGTCGAGCGTCGTCATCAGAGTGACTTTCCCCCCCGACTTGCCGAGGATGAGCGACGTGAACGGCACGCGGCCCTCGAACACAAAAAGACCCACGCACGTTTCGTCAGGCCAAATCCGGTCGATCGCGCCCCGGCCCGGAATTTTTGGGAGGGACGGCCATCGCGCGATCATCGGATGCCAAACCACGCGCGTCTTCGCCGCCTCGAGCAATGACGAGACGATCCCGAGAAGTTGCTCTTCCCAATCTCGGTCCATCGCGAAATCGGTCTGCCACGCGTGCATGAATTCGCCGATCGCCTCGATGGGGACAAGCGCGACACGCTCCACGTCGTGCGCTTCTCGTAGCGCCTCGACGTCGTCGCGATCGGTGTCGAAGTCCACCCCGGGAACGGGGCCGCGTTTGTTGTGAATCGCCTTGACGCACCGCCCGTCCTCGATGAACACGTAGAGCGTCGGCGCGATCGTGACCCCGCCCCGCGGCGCGAGCCGCATCAGATTTTTCCAATGACGCGAATCGAGATCGACGGCCAGGACATCGCGACTCAGCACGGCGATTCCCCCATCACGAGGCGAAAGACTCGCACCGTCCACGCGGGCATCGCGATTCGCAGGGCATTGTCGCCGCACAGTTCCTCGCCGGTGCGAAGATCGACCAGGCGAGCGGGTGCTGCCGTCTGCATCCCGGCAAGGCGCGCCTCGTCGGTCGGGTTCGCGACGTAGACGATCGTGCGATCGGCGTCGCGCCAGATGGTGCGTTCGCACGGGGGATCGACGGGCATTTCCGGCGCGAGTCCCAGATACGTCGTGATCGCCTGCATGCACTCGTTCGCGGTTGAATTCCCGGGCGCGATCGGTCCGTTGATGAGCACGAGTTTTCCGGCGCCCGCGGCGAAGACCAGCGTCTGGATGCCGCAGTTCAGAACCTCGATCGGACGGCCGAGAAATCCTTCGAACGCCGAGAATTCGCTCATCGTCTCGTCGCGGGACGGCGCTTCCGGGCCGATGACGACGGCGCATCCCCGGCGCATCGCTTCGACGAGACGGTTCTGCAAACCGCGATCCATAAACTCGAAACCCGGGCAGAATATCGCGCGCGACGGACCCGCGATTTCGCCATCGCATCCGTCCGCCACTCGGATCGTCACGCCCGCGGCCTCCAAGCCCGCCAGAAATGCCCTGCTCACGCGCTCGTGCTCGATCTGCGGACCGTACGTCATGCCGAACCGATCCTCGCGGCAAAGCCCTTCCCAGCCGACACGCGACTCGAAGGGCATCGGCGTGATCTGCGCGAAGAGATTGGTGACGGAACTCAGCCGGTCGTAGATGCGGGGAACGATCACCGACGCGGTCGCCTGCCTGCGAAGATCGAAGAGCCGGTGATTTTCGACGAGCGCAACGAAGTCCGCATAGAACGTGTAATGATCCTTGCGGATGCCGCCGCGCCGCGTGATCGGCGAACCGTACCAGCGTTCGCGCTCGACGATCATGTACCAGTTGAATCCGCGTAATCCCCACATCATTGCGTAGGGAGTGATGAATCGGTGGTCGTCGAGATCGATCGGGGTCCATGCCTGATAGCAGCCCGCGCCGAATTCCGGCGACCAGGGCAATCGCGTCTGCCCTTCGAGCGACAACACGCGCGATTTCACGACAGCGTTTTCCGTTCGCGGGTGATAGAAATCCATCCCGACCGTTTCGAGCGCGCGCTCGTCGCGCCCGATATTGAAGGGCGTGCGTCCGGACGACGGCGGCACGTTGTGCGAAAACACGACGTCTCTGATGCCGCGCGACTCCCACTCGGCGCGTATGCGCACAAGTGCGTCGCCGAGCATGCGTTCCTTGAATTCGGCCCAATCGAGATAAGGACGCAGGTCGTCACGTCGCGTCGCGCGAAACCGGGTCGGCGGCTGGACCGCGCCCGCTTCCGTCGCGTGATGAACTTTTTGCAGTTCGCGCGGATCGGGATACTTTCCCTTGAGGAAGGCCTTCCACGCCGTCCTTGCGCCGTCGCTGTAATCCAGCTCGAACGCACCGGTGCGAAAAAAATAGCTGCACTCGTTGTCGCACTGCACCATGACGACGGGGCCGCGCGGATGCAGCATGGGCGCGATCTGTTCGGCCACGACGTCGAACCACGGCCCAAGTTCCTTCCAGAACTTGTCCGAGGCGTAACTCGGGATCGGAAAACCCATCGGCGGCACGGGGAGCACCACGGGCGCGCCATCGGGCCCTTGTGCCTGAATTCGTTCGTTTCTCAGGATGCGTTCGGGAAAACCGAAGCCGGAAATCTCGGCGTTGATGTGCGGACCGGGACGGACGATCGCCAACAGGTCGTTCTTTTTCACGAGACGCAGGAACTCGCGAAGGTCCTTTTCCGGCGCGAGATCGCCGAAGTCGAACCGGCCCTCCTCGATCTCATGCACCGACCACGGAACGTAGGTGCACACGAGACGCAGGCCGAGCGCGCGGACTTTTTGCAGGCATTCGTCCCAAAGCGCCCGGGCGACGCGCCAGTAGTGCATCGAGCCCGACAGCATCGGCACGATGGCGCCTTCGACTTCGAGCCCACGTTCGGACCAGGTGACCGGCATGCGCACTCCGCGCGATCATCTTTGACGCCCAAACGCCGCGTTGCAAGCGAGGGGCGGGATTTGCCGGCGCTATCGGCCGCCGTAGATCTTGCGGATGAAGTCCTTGGCCTCGAAGCAGTCGGGGTTCACCTCGACGGCGCGCACGAAATACAGTTCCGCCATTCCGTTGTCGTTTTCTTCGAGATAGATGCGGCCCATCAGCAAGAAGGGCAGATCCAGCTTCGCGTTCGCCCCGATGGCCTTTTGCAGAAGACTGGCGCCCGCCGCGAAGGGATCGTCGCCGCCGAGGTGATACCGCGCCCATCCGGCATACGCGAGCGCATCGGCGCCCTCATAACCGCGATAGGTGAGTTCGGCGAAGGCTGCCTCCGCTTCCTTCCAGCGGTTCTCGTCGCAGAAGTTCTTCAACGCCGTCAGGATCGTCTCGACGCTGTCCTCCGCCCCGAATCGGACGTTGGCGGATTCGAGATCGAGATCGCCGAACCCCTCGACCAGGTCCTCCGCGGGATTCGGGTCGAAGTTGTACCCGGGCGTTCCCTCGATCGAGTCGATCGCTTCGAGCGAGGTCGTTTCGCCATCGGCGAAGTCCGTAAAGCCGGAGATCGCGGGAGACGGCGCTTGATCGTCATCCACGTCGAAGTCGAAGTCCCCGGGCGAAGGCGCCGGCGGAATCGTGGGCTCCTCGTCATCGGAGAACTCGATATCATCCGACGCTTCGTCCCCGCCCTGCCCGGTCATCATCTGGCGTTTCAGGCGCTTGATCTCCAGCAGTTTCTGGAGCCGTTCTTCCAGCGCTCCGTGCGTCAGTTCCCCTTCCTCGATCTCAACGTCCACGCCGGGCGATCGGGGTGCGATTGTTCCCGAGGCGACCTGCGCGCGGATCCGATCCACGCCCCGCGACGCCTCCTCGAAGAGTCGTTCGAAGGGGTCGGCCGCCCGCTTCGCCGCTCCGTGCAGGGGTTTCTTGCGGCCCTCGCCGGCAAACTTCAAGAACCCGAGCGTGAGGAGCGCGTAAACGAACGACAACGCGTGCGTGCGCCGCCCCTCCATGTCCGCCACGATGCGAGACGGCGTGGCACCCTTGCGGATGGCGCTCATCACAGGTCCCATCTGGACCTTGGCCGCGAGAACATCGGGGTCCACCATCGTGACAATGGAATGGTCCTCTTCTCCCTTCGCGTCCTTATCCTTTCGCGGTTCGACCAGCTTCAGCGCGGTGTCCATTCGCTTCGACAACCGTTCCTTGACGATGAGCGGATCGTATTTCTCCGCGATCCCCTCGACGATGAAGGTCGCCGCGGTCTCCGGCGAGGTCGATTGCCCTTCGTGCTCGATGGCGCGGTCCTGAAATTGATAATCGCCGCGCTTCCACGAAAAGAGTCCGGGTGTGGATTTCCAGTAGAATTCCTCGGCGAGGCGCTCCACTTCCGGACGTTCGATCACCTTCTGCTCGATCATCAGGTCGATCGGTCGACGGTCCTCGGCCTTGGCGCGCTTGGTGTAATTCGTCAGTTCGTCCGATGTGATCTGGCCGCGCGTGACGAGGTACTGGGCGAAATTCCGATCGCGAAGAACAACCTCGCGATCGCACACGACGCATCCGTCCGACAGGTGGATGACCAGCCGAGCGCCGCCGTCCTGAATCGTCAGGATCCCGGTCTTCTTCGCCACCAGAAAACCCGCCAAAAGCTTGGCGGGATGAACAGCGTCGAGTTTGCCCTTGATGACGCCCGCGCCCTCGGCGGTCATGACACCCCCAGATCCGCGATGTCCCGGTCGGATCCGCCCGCCGCGATCGCGCACGAATTGTTGGGGGACGGTGCGCGGGTGTCAAGCGTCGATCCCCGCGCGAAACCGCCGGATTTTTCCGGGTCGCTCGACGTTTCGTTGCCGTCTTGCGGCGCTTCTCCCGACATCCCATAGTGATCGCATGCGTTTAAGTTGCGCCGTCATGTTCATGATCGCTCTCGGCCTTACCGCCGATGTCGCTTGGGCCGATTCGCGCACGTTTGAATTGCGTTATCGGTCGGCCCGCGAGATCGTCGATCAGGTCCGCGCCCTTCTCGGCCCCGACGGCGCCGTCGTCATCGACGAAGCGACCAACACGCTCGTCGTGCGCGACCAGACCGCCGTCTTGCGGGACATTGAAAAGCTGGTGGCGCGGCTCGATGCGGCCCCGACGCTCTGGACCGTAACCGTGACGCACACGGACGCGCGGGTGTGGTTCGAGGGTGCGAAGAGCGTGGAATTCGTCGACCAAGGGCCGTGGAGAGTTGCGACGATCCCAAAAGAAGACCAAGCGACCGCCCGCGTCACCTCGTCCGCCGAATCGGCCGCGCGAACATTGCGCCTGCGCGCCGGGGACCCCGCCGTATTCGCGGTGGGCGATGGAATTCGGATCGACGAAGTCCAGGGGACCTGGTTTGGCCGCCACGGTTTCGGTCTCGATTTGCAGATGGCCACCGCACGCGCCGAGTTGTCCGTTCGCGTTTCCGGTTCCGGTGAGAACCGCCGACTCGCCATCACCCCTCGCGTCGCCGTCGATTCGCCGAGCGGCCCTGTCTTTCGCGATCTCGACGGGATCGATGTACCGTTGGCCCCGGGCCGGCGCATCGCGATTTCGATCCGATCCGGCGATGCCCGCGACGTCTGGGGACCCATCGGCGCGGGTGTCGAATACGCCTGGATGTTCACCGTTCTTCCGGAGAACGCACCTTGAAAGCTCATGGCCGCCGGATGTTTTTCGTGATCTCGATGGTTGTCACGGTCGCTCTGTGCGCTTGCGAGACCGTGTCGAAGCCGGTCGAAACGACTCCCGCTCCCACGCCGCGACCCGACAAACCGATCGTCGTGCAGACAGAAACGCCATCTCAAACCGGCGACATGAGCGAGGACGAGGTGCGCGCGTTCCTGCTACGCCTCGAACTCGCGTGGCAGACGGGAGACACAGCCGCGCTCGAGACGATTTATACGCCGGATGCGGAAATCCTCGTGAACACCGGGCAGCACGCCCGGACGCTCACCGCGGGGGAGTACCTGAAATTGGCGGCGGCGACGCGCGCACGCCTCGCGGACTATCGCTACCGGGTCGAAGAATCTCGCATCACCGTCGCCGCGGATGTCGCCACGGTGGTCGAAAACATCGCCGAAGAAGGGCGTGATAAAGACCGCGTAATCCGATCGGACACCGACGCCGCCTACACGATCGTCCGTTTCGAAAATGGTCTTCGCATTTCACGCGTCGAGGCGAAGGTTTTGACGGCAACTCCGGGGGAGTGACCGTGTCTTCCGACCGGCGGCACCTGCCGGTTCAACCGCGCCGGCGATCGCGAATCGCGCGATCGGTTTCGCGGCGATCCTGCTCCTCGCGCATCGCCTCGCGTTTGTCGCCGAAGGTTTTGCCCTTGGCGAGCCCGATCATCAGCTTGGCCCGGCCCTTGGAAAAATAGAGCTTGAGCGGCACCACCGTGTAACCGCGCTCGCGAACCTTCGTGTCGAGTTTTTCGAGTTCGCGCCGGTGCAACAACAGCTTGCGCTGGCGGAACGGTTCGTGATTCGTATAGCCGCCGTGGGAATACGGCGGGATGTGAACATCGACGAGCCAAGCCTCGCCGTTCCGAATATCGACGTACCCCTCCTGCAGGCTGGCGTGACCCTCGCGCAGCGACTTGACCTCGGTGCCGGTGAGCACAAGGCCGGCTTCGAACTGCTCCACTATGTGGAAGTCGTGAAACGCCTTGCGATTCCCGGCGATCATTTTTTCGCCGGACGGTTTGTCGGTCATGTTCGGATCGTGACGTCAGTTCACGTCGGTCGTCGAGGGGTCCGGCGGATCGTCGGAAGTCGCGTCGCCCAAAACCCCGTCGGGTTCGTCGGGCGCCTCGTCTACCACAGTCGGCGCGACTTGACCACCGGAAGCGTCGAATCGGCGCACCTCACCGGGCTCGAACGGCGTCTCGCGGCCTTCGTCGAGCACGACGAGCACCTTGCCGCCGATGGGATCGTGCCGCGTCACCCGCCCGATGCCTTGCGGCGTGTGGCAGCGCTTGCCGACCTTGGGCAGTCCCTTTGAAAACGAGCAGTAGAAGTCATGCTCGTAACGCAGGCAGCATTTGAGCCGTCCGCACACACCCGACACCTTCGCGTCGTTGAGCGCGAGGCACTGGTCCTTGGCCATTTTGATCGAGACGGTCGCAAAGTTGCCGAGAAACATGGCACAGCACAGCTCGCGTCCGCACACACCCGCTCCGGTGAGCTTTTTCGCGGCGTCTCGCACGCCGATCTGCAGCATTTCGATGCGCGTGCGGTAGCGACCCGCGAGTTCACGCACGAGTTCTCGAAAATCGACGCGGGCCTCGGCCGTGAAGAAAAAGGTGAGGCGGCTGCCGTCGCACGCGGCGTCGACATCGACGAGCTTCATGGCGAGGTTGCGCCGGGCTGCGGACGTTCGACAGACGTCGAGCGCCTCGCGCGCGCGTTCGGCGTTGTGGCGCGCGCGGTTCAGGTCATCCGAACCGGCGGACTTGATCACTTTCGGTCGCGACGATCCGTCGTCGGTCTCCGCGACCTCGTCGCTCACACGGGCGATCGTCGGGCCATGCTCGGCGTCGACAATGACGGTTTCGCCGACGCGCAGATCAAGCGCCCCGGCATCGTATTCCGCCGCTTTCCGCTGCCCTTGCAGCACCGCCTTCACCACACGCACGTCATCCCCATGGTATCTGGAAGATCGGGCACTCCCGACGGAATCACTGTAACCGCGCGCGTCCGAAAAACAAGAGTTCCATGTCGAAATTGCGTGGGTCACTCGACCGCGCGTGTTTTTAACATTCCCGGGATCAATCTTCGAGTTTCGCCAGATCGTCCGCCGCGACGTCTTCCTCAACCGCGTCAGGCGAGTCCGCCGCGTCGTCCGTGGGGGGCACCATGGAGACGGGTGTCCACTGATGGGCCTCGCCGGCGCGCTTCGCCTCGTCGTTGCGAGGCGTGATGCGGCGAATCTCCTCCGGCGGAAACGGCAGGATCTCGTCGGTTCCTTCGAGCCGCACCAGAACGATGCCCTGAATGGGATCGTGCCGATTGACGCGGCCGGCGCGCCCATCGGCGGTCTCGCAACGTTTGCCGACCTTCGGCAAGCCGCGGCTGAAGCTCGTGTAGACTTCGTGCTCGAAACGCAGGCAGCACTTGAGGCGACCGCAGACGCCGGAAACTTTCGACGGATTCATCGCCAGATTCTGGTCCTTGGCCATCTTGATGGTCACCGGCTCAAAACCCGTGAGGAACTTCGAGCAGCACAACTCCCGACCGCACACGTCGTAACCGCCGAGTTTGCGCGCCGCGTCGCGCACCCCGATCTGCATCATCTCGATGCGCGTTCGAAATCGCTGGGCGAGTTCCCGCACGAGGTCGCGAAAGTCGACGCGGTCCTCGCTCGTGAAGTAAAAGACCATTTTACTGCCGTCGAAGACACTCTCGACCGAGATGAGCTTCATCGGCAGATTGCGCCGGGCCATCGCCTGTTTGGCGTGAAAAAACGCCATCACCTCCTGGTCGCGGACCTTCTCACGCCCGGCCAGATCGCCGTCCGTCGCGGGCCGCAGCACGCGCGGAAACTTTCGCGGCGGCCCCTCGAAAACCTTCGGCTCGTCGTGCACGCGCGCGAGAGCCGGGCCTTTCTCGGCCTCGACCACGAGCCAGTCGCCCGCCTTGGGTTCGTGATCGGCACTGTCGTATTCCACCGGGCGATTGCTGCCCGGAAACTTCACGGTCAGGGTCTGCGTCATCGGGGTATCGTCCGGGCGAAGTCCGTCGCCCTCGGCGTAAGAATGTCGACCAGCAGGGCCTGAACGGCGAGCGGCGCATTCGCGTTTCGTTGAAGCAACCGCTGCGTGAAGGTCACGCTGCGGACTTTCGAAGTCAGTGCCCTCATTTCGTAACGCGCCGCGAACGCGCGCGCGTCGGCATCGAGATCGGGATTCATGATCCGCCGCGCGTCGGCCAGCGCCGCGCTTCGGATCGCGTCGGCGAGAAAGACCTTCACCATCTCGAGCGCGTCCTCCGCCCCCGATGACCACTGCGCGACCGTCTCGGCGAAGCGCGCGATATCGCCGTCGCCGCCCAAAGGCAATCGATAGAACCTCGCGCCGAGACCGTGACGCTCCTCGCGAAGCGGGCCGGGTTCCATCCCCAGCGCGCGTCCGAGGCTACCGTCGCAGGCGCGGGCGATGATTCGCGCGTCGTCCGGCTCGCGCCCCCGCTCGACGAGCACGCGCTCGATGAGGTCGGCATCCATCGGACCAAAGACCACTTTCTGGCAGCGCGAAAGCACGGTGGGCAGAAGCTGCTGCGGCGCGCTTGTGACGAGCAGGAAGACGATATTTCGACCCGGTTCCTCGAGCGTCTTGAGCAACGCGTTCGCGGCGGCCGGATTCATCGTCTCGGCCTGAAGAACCAAGTTCACCTTCCATTCGGCTTCGTACGGCGCGTACACGAGCTTGTGCACCAACGCGTCGACCGCCGCCTTCTTGATGAAGCGGCCCTCGGGTTCGAGCACCTGCATGTCCGGATGATTGCCGTCGACGATTTTGCGATGGGTCAATTCGACGTCGCGGGTCGCGGCGAGCAGTTCCGCCGCGAACGCGTACGCCGCCATCGTCTTGCCGACGCCCTCCGGACCGAGAAACAGGTATGCGTGCGCAACGCGGCCCGACGAAACCGCGCGGCGGAGTTGGTCCACCGCGCGCTCGTGCCCGCGAACGTCATCGAGCGACGCCACCGATTCGACGGTCATGCGCGCTCGCCGAAATTGTCTTGCAACACCGCAATCATCCTCTCGCCCACCGTCTCCTCGTCGCCGGTCGCGTCGATCACGCGCACGCGTTCCGGTTCTCTCGTCGAAATCGCCAGATAACCCTCGCGCACACGCCGATGAAATTCGAGCGCTTCCCGCTCGAAACGATCCTCGCGCTTCGTCTCGTCGGCAATCCCCGCGGCGCGACTCCAAGCCCGCCGGAGCGCATCGCCCGCGTCCATGTCGAACAGCAGCGTCAGATCCGGCGCGAGCCCGGCGGCCGCCTCGCGATTGCCGTGCCGCACGCGCTCCAATCCGAGCCCTCGCGCGAAGCCCTGGTAGGCTTCCGTCGCGTCGCCAAATCGGTCGCACAACACGACGCGCCCCGCGGCCAACGCCGGTTTGACGACGTCAGCCACGTGTTGCGCCCGCGCCGCCCAGATCAGATAAAGCTCCGTATCCGGCGCCAGCCCGGCATTCTTCGATGCGAGGAGAATCGCACGGATCTCATCCGCGACCGGGCATCCGCCGGGCTCCCGCGTGAGCGTCACGTCGCGGCCACGGGCACGCCACCACTCGGCAGCCCGCCGGATCTGCGTCGTCTTGCCCGTCCCTTCGGTGCCTTCGAACGTCACGAATACGCCGGAAGCACCTTGACCGACCTCGCGAAGGCGCATGTTTTCGTCCATCGGTCGTCGTCCTTGAACAGAGACTGTAGTCGATTCGCCCGCGCAGTGGCAAGTTCATCGCTCCAAATCCTGACCTTGTTCATGGTCTTGAGCGGGCGATGTTGTTATATTCCGTACGCTTTCGAATCGGAGGGTGGCGTTGAAGCTCCGTGTCTGCCCGATTCTCGTCCTGATTGTCGCGGCGTGCCCGAGCTTATCGCCGGCCGTGAACGGGTCCCTGCGTTCGACGGACAAGGGCCAACGCATTCTGCACGTCTGGGGAACCGACTACGAGATGGGATATGCGCACGGTTTCCTGCTCGGGCAGGAGATCGTCGATGTCATGAGCGTTTACGGCCTTCCCGGCCCCATGTACACGGCGCAGGAATTCAACGATGAACGCGATTTCACTTTCGACACGTTTGAATTCGACGCGGAACTGTTGGATGAAGCCGAAGGCATGTTCGACGGACTCGTCGATGCCGGAGCCGACCTTCACGTCCCGCCCCTCGACCGCGATCTGAACGCGGATGACATCGTGACGTTCACGGCCCTTCGCGAACTCGCCGGTTTGCAGTGCGCGACGTGGGCCGCGTGGGGCGACGCGACTGCGGGCGACCCCGACATCGATTCGCAGATGGCCGTCGCGCACAACAGCGACTTCGTTCTCGTGGGCGACGAATCGACCCTGCATTACGCCGGCACGCACGGTCTCGTCGTGGCTTACGAGCCATCCGATCCCGACCGCCAGCGATACGTCTCGGTCGTGTTTCCCGGATTTCTCGGCGTCGCTGCCGGGCTCAACGAGTCGGGAGTCGGGATCTTCGTCAACCGCGGATCGATCGTCATTCCACGCGCGAGCATGAATCTCGACCCGGGCATCGTGCTTGGCATCTATCAGACGCGCAAAGCGCTCGCGGCACGCGACGGCAACGAGGACGGCGTGAACGACATCGTGGATATCCACGATCATTTCGCCGGCGTGCGCCAATACGCGCCCGCGATCATTCAGGCTTTCGGTCCCGCCGGGAGATCGAATCCTCCGTCGGCGGTCCTTGAAATCAACAACCTCGTGCGTGCGTCGCGACTGCCGGCGGACGACGCGAATTTCGCGCCTGACATGCAGCTTTCGCTGAACTGGGAGGACCAACTGGTTCCCGTCCGCCAGACGTTTCACCAGATTCGCTACGTCTTCGACGAGAAGCTCATCAACGAGACCTACGGGCATGCCGCCAGTCTCGCGAACATGTGGGATTTCCTGGATCGTAACGCCGGCGTTCCGCAGATCAACGTGACCTTTTATTCGATGATTTTTCTCCCCGAGCAGCTTCGAGTCGGTCTGTCGCTGTGGTCCGATTTCGACAACGATCCCTCGACCAACCACGTCTGGTACGACTTCGAGGAGTTGTTCACCGAAGTGGACGACGACACGGACGACGACGCGACGGATGATGATTCCGCCGATGACGATCTGGCGGATGATGACGACGATGCCGCGGACGATGATTCCACGGACGACGACGTGAATCCCGATGACGATGGGTCTCCGGATGACGAAGCGAACGACCCGAACGATGACGATTCTCCGGCCGCCGACTCCGCCGACTCAAAGTCTTCGGAATCCGATCACGACGCCTCGTGCGGGCGTTGACGCGAAGTCAGAACGCGTAGCCAATCTGCGCGTAAGGCAGCGCCTCGGGCTTGGGGATTCGCGTTTCTCCGACGTCATTGAAGATCTCGGCCCGATGGCTCACGAAACGCATGTCGAACGCCACGGAAAGCGTGTCGTCGAAATCGTACGCCGCGCCCAGCAGAAACATCGAGCGTTCGTCCCGGTAGCCGCTTCCGGAAAGTCCGTTTCTCCGATCGGGATCGAAATGGTCGTATCGCCCGATGAACGCGGTGCGCCGCGCCACATCGATGTCGCACCACATCGAAAAGACCGACGCATGAATCCGATCGTGTTCGGTCCCGTCGTCCTGCGGTGAATAGAACTGATTGTGAGCCTCGAACGCGATGTCGATTCGCCGACCGTCCGCGCGTTCGCCCCGGTAATGAGCCATTGCCGAGACGCGCATGAGCGTCTCGCCCGCGTCGGCATCGATCTCCTCGCCCCACGCGTATCCGCTCACGGTCATGCCATCCAGCTTTTCGACGCGCGCAAACGGTGCGATCGTCACTCGAAGGTCCGCGGCATTCCCCTTCGCGTTCTCCGGTTCAAGCAGTCCCTCTCCGGCGTAGATCCCGAGCCGGTAACGCAAATATCCGTGAGGTGCCGCTCCGCCCACCGCGACGCCGACGTCCGATTCCGACGGACGCCTCTCCGGCACGCTGACGGCTCGAATTTCGGCCCGATCTTCCGTGGCGACGAAGCCCTTACGTAACGGCGCTCGGCGATAGAGCCACAGCTCGTACGCGGTCTTTTCAACGTACCGTCGCCGGTAGGCCACATTCGCAAAATCAATCCACCCCGTCGGAACGATGCCGGCCTCCGTCTGAACGGAAGGCACCCAAGTCACACGGGCCCACGCCGCCACCGGTCGAAAGATCACCTCATCGCGATCGCGTTCCTCAGCGGGAAGTCGTTCGCCAGTGAACTCGGTCGCGGTCTCCGATTCCGCGATCACGGAGATTCGCGCGTCGAACCTTTCGCCGTCGCTTGCCGCGAGGCCGAGCACCGCGCGGTCGAACTCGAAATCGCTGTCGCCCTTGCGTTCGCGCCGCTCGTGCCACTGCTCATACCAGGGCGTCCAATTGCCGCGCCAGCGCGCGGCGAATTCGCCGATCGGCCGCGCCGACCAGCCGGAGGAATCCTCCTGCGCCGCGGCCGGCCCCGCCGACGCGACGACCATCATTCCAATCGCGAGGAAACCGAGCGCGTGTTTGGCGAGTCGAGTCACGCCGTCGCGCCTTTGCACGAACTGCCACACCCAGCCGTACAGCCGAAGCAGTGGCGCGCCGTCACGATGCGTCGGGACGCGAATGCCGCGGCATCGAAGTCGCGGATGTGCCCGAACCGACCCTGGGGGGCCGACTCGAGATCCAGCATCTGATTGAAGTCGCAATCGAACACGCGTCCGTCCCAGGACACCGAGATCGTATTCCGGCACATCAAACCGTCGATCGTCGCGGGGTTGAACGACGCGACCAGTCGTTTCAGGTAGCTCTCCAGATTCCCGGATTCGACGAGCCATTCGAGGAAGCGCGAGATCGGCATGTTGTTGAGGGCAATCAGGCGGTCGAAACGCACTTCGTACCGGTTCGCGAATTCGGCTTTCCACTCGCGCTCCGTTGCGGCCTGTTCGGGCGCGAGAAACGCGCCGATGGGATTCGTCACGAAGGTGAGGACGCGCCGCGAATCGCCGCCGCCGTAGCCCGCGGTGTTCAGCATCCGCAGCGCTTCGATCGAGCGCTCATACGTTCCCGTGCCGCGCTGCGCGTCCGTGCCCGAGCGACGCACATGTGGCAACGAGCAGACGATTTCGACGCCGCGCTCGCCGAGCCATTCCGGTAGGTCGCGATACTTCGGAAGAAGCAGGACCGTCAGATTGCATCGATCGATGACGTGCTTTCCACGTCGCACGCACTCGTCCACAAGATCCCGAAAGTGCGGATTCAACTCCGGCGCGCCGCCGGTGATGTCCACCGTATGGCAGTCCGTGCGGTCAAGCGCCGCGAGGCAAGCGTCCACGGTTTCGCGGTTCATCATCTCGCCCGTGCGATCGGGACCCGCATCGACGTGGCAATGTCGGCAAGTCATGTTGCACAGCCGACCGAGATTGATCTGGAAGTTTTCCAGCTTCCCGGGGATGAGCGGCGATCGACCGGCAGATGTGAGCGAGCGCTCGAATTTCGCGTCCTGCCCCATGCGGTCGGTGACGCGCGCCCCGGCTAGAGTTCGAAGCTGGGTTTCAGACGACGCCAGCGGCGCGCCACGGCGGACGAGGCTCAGAACCTTGGTGTCCGAAGATGCCTCCGACACGTTTTCGTCGTGCGCACTTTCGACTTGCGCCGCCAAGCGACCAGCCATCCAGACTCCCGTAGAAAGAAACAGCATTAACGCAAAGGCCGCATCGCGACCAGTCGCCCAACAGGCGCGGGGTTCTCACCTACATCGAGGTCTTTTCCGCCTGCTCGAGCATCTGCATTCCGTGGACGAGCGACGCCCCGCCGCGAATGGCGACCGCGACGTGCACCGCCTCGGTCATCTGCTCCAGGTCGGCCCCGTTCTTCAGGCTTTCCGTCGTGTATGCATCGATGCAATACGGGCACTGCACGGCGTGCGCGACGGCAAGCGCGATCAGGGCTTTCTCGCGAACGGACAGCGCGCCGTCGGCAAAGACCGCGCCGTAGTAGTCGAAGAATTTCTTCCCGAGTTCGGGCTGTCCCTTCGCGATTCTCGCGAATTCTTCGAGGTGTTCGTTTCGATAGTACGACATGCAAAGCCTCCAACTAATTCGAGAAAGCCCTAGAAATATTTCTAGGTCTACTTCCGGTTATCGCACGATGTAATACGGTCGGCTCCAAAGCCGCGTTCCGGCCACGCAACGGAAAGCCGCCAAGTATCTGATATAAAAGGCATAATTCGAATTTTCGATCCAATCGGTAACCAACGGTGATTTTCGTTACGATCCCCATTTCTCCCTTGAATTGTGAGTCGGATTTCGGCATAAGGAACGGGCTCTTTTTTGGTCTCCTGCTCATGCCCACGGATGGAAATGGAATGTTCGCCGCCAGTCCCACCGAAGACGTTTCGGGCTCGTCGAGTCGTCTCTCCGTCCTGTTCGGGGCGCGGAAATTCCGCCACCTGGGTTCGGTCAAGAACATCTCCTCCAATGGGCTCGTCGTCTGTTCGCACAACGTGTTTCGTCCGGGCGCCGTCGTGCAGGTTCAGATCAAGAACGCAGAGGAACCCGATCAGTTGTGGAGCCTTCGCGGCCGAGTGCGTTGGAGCGATTATCTCCCGGCGGGGTCTCGGCGGGAAGGCATCTTCGAAATGGGAATCGAGTTTGTCGATTTGCCGCTCGCGGACCGCGTTCGGCTCGGCGACCTCGAACGCGACATTCTCGGCAAGCGACGGGAGCCGCGTTTCTCCAAGTCGTTTCGTGTTTCGGTCAACGGGGCGCACGAGGACGGCGAGTTCCTCACAGCCAATCTCAGCCGGCATGGAATGTTCATCACGACGTCGCGCATTCCTGATGATCAGGCCGACGTCGATCTCCACATCCTCAACATCGACATCATGGAGATCATCCGGGCCCGGGCCAAGGTCATCGGCCGGATCAGCGTCGAAGAGGCCGTCGCCATGGGTTCCCACGCCGGTTTCAACGTTCAGTTCACGGATTTCTTCCCCGGCGACGAGCAGATCTTCCAAGACTACATCGCCTCGCTCGAGAAGCACTACAACCTCGAGTAGCCCGACGCCATGTTCGCGGCGGCCTCCCCAGCCCCCGGATCGGAAGCGATTTTTCGTAATCTCCGCGTGGGACTTGTCTTGGCCGAATCTGCTATGTTCGGCGCATGAATCCGACGACCGTCGCTTTGGTCCGCGCAAACGAGCGCTACGAGGGCGAGCACCGCACCCTCGAAACGAACATCTTCGGCGCGTTTCCACCGCTGGGCATCGCACACATCGCCGCCGTTGTCCGCGACGCGGGATTTGCCGTCCGGCTCCTGGACGGCACCGTGGAAAACGCGACTCCCGACGAACTCGCGCAGCGAATCGGAGCGAATTTCGACGGCATCGCGGGTTTCACGTCGGGCACGCTCAACTGGCGCTCCACCTATCGAGCCATTCAGTCGCTCAAGCGCATCGCGCCGCGAGCCGTCGTCGTCGTCGGCGGCCCGCAAATGGATGTCTATCCCGACGAAGTTCTGACGTTCCCCGAGGTCGATTTCGGTATCGTGGGCGAGGGCGAATACGCGTTCACGGATCTCGTTCGCGCCATCGATCGGCGCGAAGACCCGACCGTGCTTCCCGGGCTGGTTTATCGGCGCGACGGGGTCGTCACGAAAAACCTACCGGCCCCGCCGATCAAACGGCTCGGCGAGTTGCCGTTCGCGGCGATCGACCTGCTGCCGGTCGACCAGTACAAGGCGCTGACGATCCCCTCGCCGTTCACGACCCTCGTCACCAGCCGCGGCTGCCCGTTCAAGTGCAACTTCTGCTCCCAACAGTACGCCGGCGGCAAGTTCCGCCAGCGGCCGGTGCAGCACGTCGCGGATGAGATCGCTTGGCACCTGCGTGAGTTCAAGACGCGCGAGATTCTCTTCTTCGACGAGACCTTCACCATTGGCACGCAGCGGGTGATCGACCTGTGCGAGGCCATCATCGGCCTCGGCGCTCCGGTGGGGTTCAATATTCGCGCACGCGCCGACACCATCACGCGCCCCGTCGCCCGCGCCCTCAAGGCCGCGGGGTGCACCGGCGTCAACGTCGGGATCGAGGCGGGCACCGATCGAATCCTGAAAAAGATGAACAAAGCCGTGACCGTCGAGGAGATGCGGCGCGGCATCGAGATCTGCGCGTCGGAAGGACTCATCACGCGCGGATATTTCATGCTGGGCTACGAAGGCGAAACCGTCGAGGAGATCGAGGCGACGCTCCAGTTCGCGTGCGACCTTCCCCTGGACTTCGCATCGTTCACGATCACGCAGCTCAATCCCGCTACCACGGATTACGAAAGCGCCCTGTTCAACGGGTACACGTGGGATTATTGGCGGGATTACACGCTCATGAAGGACGTTCCGCCGGTCCCGCCACGTCCAGCGAACGCGCAATACAGCGAAGAGTTTCTGAACGGGATGCTCCGGCGCGCGTATCGAAAGTTCTATTCGCGCCCGCGCCTGATCGCGAAACACCTGGCGAGTTCCCGCATGCGTCGGTGGGTCGCGGACACGCTGGTGAATCAGGTGTCGCTGACGAGCGCCTTCGCCGAACTCATGCGCCCGGCCTATCTCTCCGCGGGATATGCGAACGGCTGATCGGCGCAAGCCCAAATGAAAACGCCCCCGGAGCCTCGCGGCAACGGGGGCGTTTCGACTCAGGAGTCCGTCAGGGGACGAGATTCACGCAGACGTCTTCGATCACGTTGCTGCGAAGTCCGTCTCCGTCCGTCGCGCGAATGTCGGCGCAGTACTCGCCCACGGACGCTCCCGCGAAGTTCACCTGAATCGTGACCTCGGCCGGCGCTCCGCAGTCGCTCACGTCTCCGAGACCGCTGAAACCGTCCCACGGCGTTTCATCCGCGAGGAAATTGTCGGTGCTGCCCGCGTTGAGAATGAAAAGCTGGCCGCCGGACAGATTGTCTTCCTCGTCGCACACACTGACGGCGAACGTGCTGACGGCGTCCGTGGTGGAGATTTCCGCGGGATCCCATGTGCCGCCGGAAAGCACGGGGCCACCGTCATCCTGCTGCCAGTCGTCGGTGGTATCGTCGTCATCCGCCGCATCGTCGTCGGCGGCGTCGTCATCCGCCGCGTCATCGTCCGCGGCATCATCATCGGCGGCGTCGTCGTCGGTCGCGTCATCGTCATCCGCCGCGTCCGTCGTGGAGCGGTTCTCGTTCACAATCGGCGTCAAGTCGCCGGTGTCCTGCTCGTCCGTCACGCCCTTTTTGTGCTCCTTGCAGGCGCCGAATATCATCATCGTCGCCACCAACAACGCCACCCACAGCCATCCGCGACGCCCGAGCATGACATCAACCTCCGGGGACCCACGATCGACGCACGTCGATCCCTTGTGAAAAGCGGCACACGGTTATCACAAAGCCCCCCGGCGTGCAAGGCGGAACGGCCCGCTCCGGTTTCGCGCGGGCGTCCGTCGTCGAACGAACTCCGCCCGGATTTTCCTCCAAGTGCACCCGGAATCACCAAGTTCGGATTTTTTCTTGACCCGGGACGCGCGGCGTGATAGCATGGCTCATAATTTGAGACCGGCGGTGTCGGGGAAGTCCGGTGAGAGTCCGGCGCAGTCCCGCTACTGTGACAGGCGGTCATTTCCCCGCCTGAAGTCAGGATACCGATCCGCCCGGTGCAAATCGTTCGCTCTTCGGCAGAAAGAGTGGATTTGCTTCGGAGCAATCCCACGCCTCTTTCCAACCGGAAAGAGGTGCTTTCATTTGGGGGCTCCGCGTCAACCCGCCCTTTTTTTCCGAGAGCCGTCGCAACACGATCGACCAAAGGAGGTTCCCATGATCGGCGCGCACGGTTCCTGGCAGGGGTTCGGATTCCTTCTCATCTCGGTCCTGGCAATGGTCTCCATATTTTTCGTCGGCGGCTGCGGAGACGACGATGACGACGATTCGGGCACTACGGATCTCCCCCTAATCACGGATGACGACACAAACGACGATGATGACACGACGGACGATGACGCGGCCGATGACGACACGGCTGATGACGACGCCACGGACGACGATGATGATGTCACACTCAGCGGCATCGAGTTGAGTCCGTCCGAACTGCACCTGCCGGTCGGAGCGGCCCGCACGCTGACCGCGACGGCGGTGTGGAGCGACGATACACGCACGACCGACGAAGACTTCGTTTTCAGCGTTTCCGATGACACGATCGTCGAGGCGAACACGGGCGGCACGACGACGGCCCTCGCGCGTGGCGAAGCGACGGTCACCGCTTCGCTCGGCGATTTCTCCGCGGACGCGAGCGTGAACGTCGGCGCGTACGTCTTTGCGTACGACGGCATCGCGGGGACACTGGGCGCCCTCGACCCCGAGACCGGGGACTCGATCGCCGATTATCTCGCCGACGAGAAAGACGCCATTCTGACGATCGGCTCCGATCTCGAAATTCGCGAGGGCGTCGCTTTTCTCGTGGAGTCCGGCGACGGCGTGCCCGGCACCGTGGGCACGGAAGGTCTCGTCGTCGTCGATCTCGCGACGAAGGACGTTCTGAACGTGCTGATCGAGGACCTCGACAATCCGTGGAACGTCGATATGGTCGGCACAACCGCGTACATCACGGGAAACTTCTCGAACGACCTGGTGGTCGCGGATCTCGAAGCCGACGCCTCGCGCGCGATCGACATGCCCGAGGACTGCGTGCCGACGGGCGTGCACGTGATTGGCGATCGGGCGTTCGTCGCGTGCAGCGGATACGATTCGGGCACGTTCAGCTACGCGGACCCGGGAATCGTCGCCGTGGTCGATCTGACCGACGACTCGGTCAGCACGATCGAGACGACGCGCGTGAATCCCACGGTTGTGGCGGCGGGACCCGACGACGACACCATCTACATCGTCTGCACGGGCAATTTCGACGACGAACTCGGCGTGATCGACGTGATCGACGTCTCGGACGAGTCCGTCGCGGACAGCGTCGCGATCGGCTCCGCACCCGGCGAACTCGTTCTGGCCGCCAACGGCACGGCGTTCGTCGCCGACGGCTTTTCCGGCCAAGTGATGACATTCGACTCCGATTCGCTCGCTGTCGGCGCAAACGTTTCCATCGCTGGCGCATTCTGGGTCGCGTCGCTGGCCTACGATCCCGTCACCGACCGCGTATTGGCGTCCGACTGGACCAACGCGAAAATCCAGGTCATCGATCCGGATGATCTCGACGTCGAGTCGTCCGTCGACGCCGCGAACGCCTCCGGCGTGAGCGTTTGGACCGAGTGATGCAGGCGCTCATCCTATTTGGGATCGCCGCCGCGCTCGCCATCGTGGGTTGCGACGATCTCGATGAACAACATGAGGACGGCGCCGAACTCGGCGCCGATCCCTCGAACGATCCGCACGACGTCTCCAAGCCGTGGGAGTACCCGTACCACCTTGTGATCGGCGGCGGTCTCTCCGAAACGCTCAGCGTCCTGACCGTCCAAGGTCCCGGCGACTGGTCGATCGCGAACGATGTGCAGGATGCCTGCGCCGGCATCAACCAGATGACGTGGCGCGACGGCCGTCTGTTCGCCCTGTGCTCGCTCTCGAATTCCCTTGTCACCTACGATGCCGAGGATTTGTCGATCACGGGCGAAGTATCGCTCGGCGATGGACGCAATCCCATGAACTTCGCCTTCGACGGCGACGACCGCATCCACGTCTCCAATTTCCTCACGAACGACGTGACGCTTCACGACCTCGACGACGGCTCGACGCTCGCCACGGTTCCCCTGCCCTATCTCGACGAAGCCCACTTGGACAACCCGGACTCGGAAACGTGGCCGCGTCCCGGCTCGCTGATCCCGGACGGCGACCGCCTGCTCGTCGCCGTCGCCAACCTCAGCGCCCAGTTCACCCCAGGCGGCCCGGGAGCCATTCACGTCGTCGACACGACAGCGCACGCGGTCGCGGTCGAGGTGCTGCTCGCGGGGAGAGACACGACGACATTGCTGGCGTCGCCGGGTGCCCAGTGCGTTTTCGCCCTTTCGGCGGGGGACTACGCAGTCGGGACCGGATTTGCCGGCAACGGCGTGGTCGAATGCCTTGATCCGGCAACGCTGGCTCCCCTCGCGGTCATCGAAACCGGCGGCGCGCCGATGGGGGAATCCGTCGCCGCTCCGAACGGACGTGTTTATGTGGGAAACGCGATGGACGCGCGAATTCTGGTCTTCGATTCGGCGACGTTGGAGATCCGTCCCGAGATCGATCTGCGCGGCGATACCGACGGACCGGAGCTGAGCTTTGTTTCCGGCATCGCCGTGGACGGCAACGGCTTCCTCTATGCCACGGACTTCAACCACGATCGGCTATTCATCGTGGACACCAACACGAACGAGATCCTCGCGAAGTTCGACACCTGCGATGGTCCCGACACGCTGGAGTTTGTCCGTTGAAGCACGCTGCGGGAATTCTACTCGCCATCTCGATCGCCTCCATGACGGGGTGCGCGACGCCATCGCCGGAAAACGCGAGCGCCGAGCGGGCAATTCCCCGACGAATCGTCTCGCAATTGCCGAGTCTCACCGAAACCTGTTTTGCGCTCGGCCTCGGCGACCGCGTCGTCGGTGTGACCGACTACTGCCTGTACCCGGCGGAGGCGCGAGCGCGAACGCATATCGGGGGGCTTCACAATCCGAAGTTCGAGACGGTCGTGTCGCTGCGTCCCGACATCGTACTGCTGCAGGACAAACAAGAGAATTTCGTCGCCAAGTACGAGGCGCTCGGAATCCGCGCGATGACGTTTTCGACGGATACCGTTGCCGATGTCATCGCTTCCATCGCGAAGCTTGGTCGACTTCTCGGTCGAGAGACGCAGGCGACGGATCTGATCGCCCGGATCAACGCGGAATTCGACGGATTGAAGACGCAGACGTCAGACGACGTCCCGGTGCCGGCGCTCGTCATCATCGGGCACGATCCCGGGACGTTGCAGGGCCTCTACGCCGCCGCCAAAGGGTCTTTCCACGACGAATTGCTCGTCGCGGCGGGTGGTGTGAATGTTGTGAACGACAATGGCTCGCTCTACCCGCCGATCACCAAAGACACAATCGTGGAACGCAGCCCCGAGGTCATTCTCGAACTCGTCAATGAGGGGGAGCTTTCGCCGATTCAGATCGATGACCGCGTACGCCTGTGGGACGCGCTGCCCACCGTGAGCGCCGTTCGGAACGGCCGCGTCCGCATCGTGGTCGGCGATCAACTGCTCATCCCCGGGCCGCGCATGGCGCAAGCCGCTGCCCAAATCCATCATGCCCTGCACATGGCCCCATCGGAGAAACGCCCATGATTCCACTCTACGTCCGCGCGCTCGCGGTCCTCCTGTTGTTGGCCGTCGCGTCGCTGTTCGCCGCTTGCAGCGCGGGCGACGGCGGCGACGACGACGACGCCGATGACGGCGAATTCGCCATGGGCGACGACGACGATGCCATGATCGACGCGGCGAACGCCGACTGGACCGACACGGGCGTCGATGTCGCCGCGGGTGACACGATGAAGATCGACGCGGCGGGCGAAGTCCGGCTCGACGGCGACGCGGACCCGGTCGGCCCTGACGGCGGCGAGGCGTGCGGCCTGAGCTGTCCCATGCCCGAGGGTGCGCGCGGCGCGCTGGTGGGGCGGATCGCCGAGGGTACTCCGTTTCTCGTCGGCGCGTCGTTCGATGGCGTGGCGGGCGCGTCCGGAAGGCTTGCGCTGATCGTCAATGACGACTCCTACGCTGACAACAGCGGCGGATTCGACGCGACGATCGAGGTGATCCCGGGCGACGACGATGCACTCCCCGCGTCCTGCCGACCGGCCAACTTCGCGATCCAGATCACCGAGTTCGACCCAGGCGTGCTGGCCGGTTTCGGGCAGAATGACGCTCCGGACAATGTACTCGGGCCGCCCGCCGGTTTCGGCGCATACGCCCCGCAAGCGGGACCGGACGAGCTGCTGAGCCTCGGAGAGGGCGGATCGATCACGCTCAAGATGGGTCGCGAGATCCTCGACGGCGCGGGTCCCGATTTCGTCGTCTTCGAAAACCTGCTCTACTGGGGCGGCGAGTTCACGAATGCGTACACCGAGGCGGCAATTATCGAAGTGAGTGAAGACGGCCTGACGTGGACGCGCTTTCCGTTCGATTTCGTCGCCGACGGACCGAAAGGGCCGTTGGACGTTCCGGACACCGTGCCGGGCAACTTCATCGGATTCGCCGGGATCGAACCGACAAACGCGAATTGCGACCCGAACGGCGACGGGCTTTATAACGACATGATCGATCCGCTCGATCCCTCCGTTTCGGGCGGGGATCTGTTCGACCTCGCCGATATCGGCATCGCGGCGGCCCGGTACGTGCGCATCATCGACACGGGACACGCCGAGCGGGCTCCCGGCACGGAGACCTACGACGAGGACGGCGATCTCGTGACCGACGGCGGCAACCTGCTCCCGGCTTACGAAGGCATCCAAGGTTTCGACCTCGACGCGATCGCCGTGCTGAACGGCGGAGATGAACTGGAGATCGACGAATGAACGCGGCGGTAATTCTCGTCACGGGCGGCGCACGCAGCGGCAAGAGCACGCGCGCGCTCGAAATCGCCCGCTCGTATCCAAGACGCGTCATGATCGCTGCCGCGGTTCCCTTCGACGACGAAATGACCCGGCGTATCGAAGCGCATCAGAGCGAACGCGGTGAGGAGTGGGTGACCATTGAGGAACCGCTGGATCTCGCGCGAGCGATCAAGGGGATTCCCTCATCGTCCTCCGCGGAAGCCACCCTCGTGGTCGTCGATTGCCTGACGGTGTGGTTGGGCAACCTCTTTCACGAAGAACCCGACAACGTCGGTGCGCGGATCGACTCACTGGTCGCGGCCGTGGCGTCGTGCCCGCATGACCTCGTCATCGTCACCAACGAAATCGGCTGGGGAGTCGTTCCCGCGGACGACGGAACACGGCAGTTCCGGGACGTCGCCGGTCGTCTCAACCAGCGCATCGCGCGCATTGCGACGCGTGTCGAACTGGTTGTGAGCGGAATCCCCGTCACGATCAAGGGCAACTAATGGACGACACCCGGATGCGCAACACGCTCGCGGCGATTCCCGGCGTGGACGATTCGCTCGGTCCCCGGCTGCGCGCCCGGCTCGATGATCTCACCAAGCCACGCGGGAGCCTCGGTGTGCTCGAGACGATCGTCGAGCGGGTCGGGCTCATCCAAAACACGGATCGGCCGCACGTGCGTCGGATGCGGATCGTGACGTTCGCGGCCGATCACGGTGTCGCCGCACGGGGCGTTTCGGCATACCCCGCCGCCGTCACGCCGCAGATGGTGCGCAACATGATAGCCGGCGGCGCGGCCGTGAATGTGCTCGCGCGGCATGTCGGCGCCGAAAACGTGGTCGTCGATATCGGCGTGAACGATCCACTCGACAACGCGCCCGGGCTCGTCCGCCGAAAGGTCGCGTACGGCACGCGCGACATGACGATCGGTCCCGCGATGACGCACCGAGAGGCGCGCGCGGCGATCGACGCGGGGATCGGCCTCGCCAACGACGCCGCGGACGAAGACGTCACTCTGCTCGGCACCGGCGAGATGGGGATTGGAAACACGACGAGCGCGGCGGGCTTATTCGCCGAACTGCTGGGACTTCAACCGCGTGAGATCGTCGGTCGCGGCACGGGCATCGACGATGAGACGCTGGCGCGAAAGATCGACGCGGTGGAGACCGCTCTGCGGATCAATGCGCCCGACGCGGGCGATCCCGTGGCCGTTCTCGCTGCATTCGGCGGTTTCGAAATCGCGGGCATCTGCGGGCTGATCCTCGGCGCGGCGGCGCGGCGGATACCCGTCGTCGTGGACGGCTTCATCTCAACGGCGGGCGCGCTCGTGGCCGAACGTCTCGCGCCACGTTCGCGCGACTTCATGATCTTCAGCCATCTCTCCGACGAGCGCGGCCACGCCGTTGTGCTCGACGCGATGGGTGTGCGCCCGATTCTGAATCTCAATCTGCGTCTCGGCGAAGGAACCGGGGCGGCATTGGCTTTTTCGCTGATCCACGGCGCAATCAAACTCGTGAACGAAATGGCGACGTTTTCCTCCGCCGGCGTCGCGGACCGCGCGTGACCGCCGCGGTTCACGGCACGCCTCGCTCGGGTGCACTTCGTCATGCGTTGGTCGCGTTTCAGTTCCTGACACGCATTCCCATGCCGCGAGATCTGAATCCCTCGCCCGGCGACCTCGGTCGCGCCACCGGATGGTTCCCGGTCGTGGGCGTCGTCGTCGGGGCGCTGATCGCGGCGGTGGGGTCCGCCGCCATGGGAATCGGACTGTCGCCGGGAATCGCGGCGGTCATCGCGGTCGGATTCGGCTTGGTCGTCACAGGGTCGTTTCACGAAGACGGTCTGGCGGACAGCGCCGACGCGTTCGGCGGCGGCTGGAATCGCGAGCAGGTGCTCACGATCATGCACGACAGCCGCATCGGCAGTTACGGTTCGGGGGCGGTGACCCTGCTCTTCGCGGCGCGCCTCGCCGCGCTGTGGTCGATCGATCCCGCCGCGTGGACGGCTTCGCTCATCGCGGCGCACACCGTCGCGCGGTGGACGTCGGTCCACCTCCTGCACACGAAAGAATACGCACGTCGCGACGGTGAAGCCCCGGGTTTCGGCAAGCCGATCGTCGATGGGATGTCGGGCGCGTCGTTTTGGTTCGCCACCGTCGTTACGACCGTCGTCGCCGTTTTTGCGTTCGGCCTCGCCGGGTTCGTCACCCTCGTTGCGGCGCTCGTTCTGTCGGAACTGTGGGGACGGTACTGCCGCCGGCGGATTGGCGGAATCACCGGCGACGCGCTGGGCGCGGTGAACGTCGCGGTGGAGGTCTTCACTTTAGTGGGCTGCGCCCTGCGTTTTCCCGCAACCGTCTCACCATGGATCACGCCGTGAAAGGACCGGACGCCATCTGGCTCGTGCGCCACGGACCGATCGATGTGGAATACGGCGTATGCGTGGGATCGACGGACGTGCCGTTGGCCGCGGCCGAAAATGCCTTGGTGCGGGCGAAAGCGCTTGCCTCGCTGATTCGCTCCGCCGATGCCGTGTATTCGAGCGATGCCCGGCGCGCGTACAACACCGCGCAAGCCTTGGCCGCCGTCATCAACGCGCCGCTCGAAACGACGCCCGATCTGCGGGAGCTCGCCTTCGGCGCGTGGGAGATGCGGGCGTGGGCTGACATCGAGCGGGACGATCCCGCGAATTACGCCCGGTTCATGGCCGATTGGAGAAGCGAGCGCACGCCCGGCGGGGAATCGTACGGCGACCTTGAAGCCCGCGTCCGCAATTGGTGGACTCGAATCGCGCAACGCCATGACGGTGGGAGCGTCGTCGTCGTCGGTCACGGTGGATCGCTGCGCATCCTCGCGTCGCACTTGCTTTCCATGACCGCCGAAGAGGCGATTTTCATGCCGTTCGGGCGCGGACACGCGGCGATCATCCGTCCTGCGACAGGCGCGCGCGTGCTGGATATCGATCCATTCGAGCCGTCCGATGTCGAGGAAATTGAGAAGCCCGACCAGCACCTCACCGCGCGACCGTGATCGACGCCTTGCCGTCCCCACCGATCGTCGCCTCATAGGGCGCCTGCATCGCGCCCGCAATTGCGTCGTAGACCCACACGCTGACGGTTTCGCCCGGCACGCCGGCCAGGTCCACGTTGACGGCTTCGCCGGCGAGTTCCATCGACACAAAACGTCGGTCGGCGACGGTCACGAATTTTTCCACCTCGCCGATCAGCGCGAGACCGTTCGGCCAGACCGGCGCGACGACGAAGTAGGCGAAATCGTAGAGGTCGGGGATCGAGGGCCAGTGCGTCACGTCGAGCGGCTGCCACGCCGTTCGGGATCTCCAGTCGAAGACGACGTACTCGCCCGTCGCGCCCAACTCGCGCGGCAGGTCGAGGTGGAGGTCGGTCACCTGTTCCGGAAACACGAACATCGAGCCGGCGTCCTGCAAACCATAGGACACGTAGGGCCAGATGCGGTCGAGCGCCGTGCGTTGCGGGTGTTCGCGCGCGAGGTGGAACGCCGCCGCATAGTGCCAGCGCCCGAGTTTGCCGCGATCCGACCACGTGTGCACCGTGTAGGGACGGCGATGGTCGAAGAACATCGCGTCGATGGGCGCGGCGGGGCGGTCGGGTTTGAGGAGTAGGCCGTCCGCGCGGCAGGTGCGTCCGATGATTTCGACATCGGCTTCGCCCACGCGGTCGCCGACTCCGACCATCCCCGCCGAAAGCGTGCTGATGAGCGCTTCGGCCTCGCCCGCCCGCTCGGTCGTCCAGAAATTGTCCTTGAAAGGCCAAACGCCGAGCGCCCACGCGATCATGGACGTCGTATGGAACTGCGGCCAGAACGACTCCTTCGAGACGTCGCGCCGGTAGTCGATGGACGTACGCGCCGTGGTGGGCGACGAGCGATCAACCACGTCGAGCAGGTGCCCGGGGCTCGCCATGCACCACTGCGTCGTGAGGCCCGCATCGCCGGCCGCGCCATCGATCCACGACATCCACTCGGCCGTCCGGCCCGGCGCTTCGCGCAGATACGACATGCCGTCCCACTGCGCAAAGAGCCAGTCCTGCTCGTACGTCGCCGCGCCCCAGTTCACCGCGTTCGCCATGAACTCGTCGTACACGTCACGCGAAAGCGGCATCGCCATCTCGGCCTCTTCGACGAATTCGTACTCGTCGCGATAGTCGTTTTCGCTCGCGAACCAGCGATTGTGCAGGACGAGCGGAAGGCCGAGTTCGTCCTGAAACGCGGCGAGGCCGTCGGGGAACATCGCCGGGATCGGCTCCCATCGAATGAGCCCGCCGGGGGAAATCAGGCCCGGAACCTTGAAGTACCACCAAGAATCGAGCTGGAGGTAACCGTAGGGAATCCCCCGCGTGTCCGCGTCGTCCTTCACGGCGAGCAGCGTGTCCGCCTCGTTCATCCCCGGTTCGGTCTGGTAGTAGTAATAGGCCCCGTTGTCCGTCCAGTAACCGAGATACCCGAGGCCGACGTCGGCATAGCGATCGGGTCGCGCCTTGCCGTGCTCGGCGCGCATCAGATCGCCCCAGTACTCCACCGCGGCATTGATTCCCCGTCCGCGCGCGAGAATGAACCGGTGCGTCCACCCGGCGGGAATCGCGTCGATTTCCCCCGCAACGCCCGAGACGATATTGCCGCGTCGGAAATTCACGACGCTTTCGAAGAATTGGTCGAGCGGCGAAAACACGATCGTTTCGCCGTCATCGGCGTAAAGAATCAGAGGTCCGTGCGAAGCGACCGCGCCAAGGTGCGGGGGCGCCATGGGCGACACCTGAAACGACATGACGTGCGTGAATTTTTCCTCGACGGGGATCAGGTCGTATTCGAACGACGGCTTGTCGAATCGTCCGGTTGCGATCCCCGTCCGCGCACCGTGATGCTCGTGAACGATGATCTCATACGAAAAGATGTCCGGCGCGTCGTCGTCGATGTCGTCGTCCGAATCGTCGTCGCCCGGCTCGTTTCCGGGCTCCTCCGTATAAATTTCAACTCCGTCGTCGAACTCGCAGGCGACGAGCGTCGCCAACAGAAACACGACGATTCCCACGACCGCGCATAACGAAACCGAGCGCATGCGTCCTCCCGCGTCATGCGATTTGTATCGGATATTGCGACGTGCGGCGAGACGGTTGCGGACTCAGGCGGCGGAAGACGCCCCGTCGAATTCCAATTCAACTTCGAAACCGCCACCCGCGACATTGCGTGCCCGCGCCACGCCGCCGCACGCCTTTACGCACGTCTGCACAATCGCAAGGCCGAGCCCGGTTCCGCCGGTATCGCGCGTGCGGGAGGCATCGGGCCGGTAGAATGGTTCGAAAAGGTGCGGCAGGTCTTCTTCCGGAACCCCGGGGCCGTGGTCGCGAATTCGGAGCCGAACCGTTCCCGATTCGCCGTGCCCGTCGATCTCGATCGGAGTATCCCCCGCATATTTTACGGCGTTCCGCACGACGTTCGCCACCGCACGGACGATCAGAACCTCGGAGCCGAGCACCCGGACCTCGCGGTCCAGCGTGACCCGAATCGCTCTTCCCTGCGCCTCGCGTTCGAGCGCGCGGTCCACCGTCGCGCGCAGGTTCACGATCTCGCGCCGAATCGTTTGGGGCGCCGTCTGCGCCCGCGTGAACGAAAGCAGCTCGCCGACCAAATCAGAAAGTTGGCGGACTTCCTCGATGGTGTCCTCGACGCGCACGCGATCGGGCTCGGCGACGCGCGACTCCAGAATCCCCAGGGACATCTGCACGCGCGCGATGGGCGAGCCGAGTTCGTGCGCGATATCGCCGAGAAAACGCTTCTGCCCGCGCACGTAGCCGTCGAGCTGGCGCGCCATGTGGTTGATCGCCGCCCCCAGCCGGCCGATTTCATCACCCCGTGTTTCATCGACCCGCGTATCGAAGTCGCCCGCCGCGATGCGTCCCGTCGCCTCGGTCATGCGGCGAAGCGGTCGCGTGATGTGCCAAACCGCCGGAATCCACCACAACAGAGTAACGAGTCCGAGAATCGTTCCGAGCGCGATCCAGGGGCGCGGATCGAAGAGTAACCCGTTGGCGGTTCGCGAGTCCGAACGAATGACCATCGCAAAGTGTTCCGGCGGCGCGAAACGGCGCGTGACGACGGCGATTTCGTGCGCCGTCCAGTATGACCGCGGAACACCGCTTGCCTCGGAGAAACGCAGGTCCGGTCCGGCGATTGGGGGCGGCGCGGGCGGCGGACCACCCGGAAAACCCCCGCGCTCATCCCTCTCGGTCCCTTCACGCGGCGGTCGATCTGCGGGCGGGCCGAATCCATCCGGGCGCCCGCGCCCGATACCCGCTCGCTCCCGTCGTTTCGATTCGCGCTCCATCAGGTCCACGACGCCGACCCGGACCGATTCGGGAAGCGCGGTCGGCGTTCCCGCAATAACGAGTCCGTCGCTGCCGCACAGGGCGAAGTCCACGCCGTAGTTCTCGCTGTATCGGACGAGCAACGCGGACCATTCCGATGTCTCGGCCGAAGCGAGTTCGCTTCCCAAAACGCGGCTCAGCGAGCGGAGCCGGTCATCGGCTTGCCGCTGAACGGTCTTGCCGATTCCCCCGCCGATCGAGGTCGAAAAAAGGACCAGCGCGACGAGCGCGACGAGCACCACGTTGCCGACGAGCCACGCCGCCACCTTGCCGAGAATCGAGAACCGGATTTTCACACTGGCTCCGGCTCATCGAGAAAGAGGTATCCGGCCGAGCGAACGGTCTTGATGAATCGCGGTTTGCGTGGGTCGTCGCCGAGTTTCTTTCGGATCGACGAGATGTGCACGTCCACGGACCGGTCGAAGACCTCGTATTCCCGTCCCGCCACGGCGTCGAGAAGTTGGTCGCGCGTAAGCACGCGCCCGGCTGCCGCCGCGAGCACCGCGAGCAGGTCGAATTCGATCGGCGTGAGCACCATCGCCTCGCCGCGCAAAAAAGCCGAGCGCGACGAGGGCTCCACACGCAGGTCTCCGACGACGACGGGCGACGGCACCTTCGGCACGGCGGTCTTGCCCATTTCGAGCGCGCGTCTCGTCACCGAGCGTAGCCGCGCCAGGAGTTCGCGCGCGGAGAACGTCTTGGGCAGGTAGTCGTCCGCTCCGATCTCGAGGCCGACGATCCGGTCTGTCTCCTCTCCGCGCGCCGTCAGTATGAGGACGGGGATCTCCGAGTCTTTTCGCAGGCGGCGAAGCACCTCGAATCCGTCCATTCGCGGCATCATGACGTCGAGAATGACCACGTGATGGCGACCCGACAGAGCTTCCGTTAATCCTTCCGCCCCGTCGTGAACGGTGTGCACCTGATAACCCATCGGGCTCAGGTAGTCCTCGATCAGCCGGCAGAGCTTGCGGTCGTCGTCGATAACGAGCACGCGGATCAGAGAAGCGGTTTCACCGGTCATGCGTGTTTCACCTCGAATTCCACGA
Source organism: Deltaproteobacteria bacterium (assembly GCA_020845895.1). Classification (NCBI taxonomy): domain Bacteria; kingdom Pseudomonadati; phylum Myxococcota; class Myxococcia; species Deltaproteobacteria bacterium. Next base: position 49,376 of record JADLEX010000120.1, read on the forward strand.
TCCGGTTATCGCCGGGCCGGCGAATCGTCACAACGGCATTTACACAAGGTTTACAAAATTCGCCCATTGCACGCACGAATTCTAAACCTCGGCACGGCAAATTGGGATCGCACGGTGTGCGGGATTTCGACGACGAAGACGGAAGATCGCCACCCCCAACGCGGAGATGCCCCATGAAGCGAATGACTGTTTGGACCCTGGTCACATTGACGGCGCTGGCCGCCCTGGCGGCGCTCGCCGCGGGATGCGCGCAGGACAGCGACGCGTCCGGTTCGGACACCGAACTGGTCGAGAGCAGTTCCGACAGCTTGTCGACCGACGCGGCGGACGATGAAGCCCAGCGCGGCGATCGTCCGCCCCACGAGCCCCCGGCGGAAGCCGTGGACGCATGCGAAGGCCTCGCGGACGGCGACGCGTGTTCCTTCGAAGGCCGCGAGGGCGAGGAGATCACCGGCACCTGCGAAACGCACGAAGACATGATCGCTTGCCGCCCGGAAAACCCGCCGCCTCACGGCGACCGGCCCCCCCTCGAACCGCCCGCCGAAGCCGTGGACGCGTGCGCGGACGCTGTCGAGGGTGACGAGTGCGAATTCGAAGGTCGGGACGGCGAGACCGTGAGCGGGACCTGCGAGCAGCACGACGACCTGATCGCCTGTCGCCCCGAAATGCCGCCTTGCCCACCGGCCGAGGAAGAATGATCGCGACGCGGCGCGAACGTCCTCCACGCGCCGCGAAACCGTCGACGTAGAAAACCAGATCCGGGAATCGGGGCGGCGAATGTCGCCCCGATTCCGTTTTCTCATTGCGATCCCGCATTCCTGTGAGGTGCGAAATTGACCGGTGCGTCCATGCGTGTACACTTTCCGCATGGTCCATACTGCGATGCCGAACGTCGATGCGTAGCGACTGCCCCACATGCGGCGCGGTCGTCGATGCCCACCTCGAGTACGAGCCCGACGGTGCGTTTCTCGTGAAACGGTGCGATGCGCACGGCGAATCGCGGACTCTCTTCACGAAAAACGCTGAATTCCACCGGCGGGCGCGAGCCCTGAACAATGACGGCCTGTGGCCGGAAGGCGCGCTCGACGTATTTGGCGCCGCGGCGACGCAAATGCTCACGACATTCGCCATCGACGTCACCACGCGCTGCAACATGACGTGCCCGACGTGCGTGAGCAATGCCGACACCGCCAAGGGATCGGTGGACCGGCCCCTCGACGAGATCCTCTCGTGGGTGCCGGACTTTTCGAGGGACCGCCGACGATTCCGCCCGAACATCTCGCTCGTCGGCGGCGAGTCGACTCTGCGCGAGGATCTGCCGGACATCATTCGCGGGGTCATCGCCAAGGGACTGCTTCCTCGACTGAATTCGAACGGACTCACGTTGCGTAACCCCGAACTGCTCGACCGCCTTTGGGACGCGGGCCTTCGCTGGGTGATCCTTCAGTTCGACGGATTCACCGGTGTCGGCTCGCAGGAATTTCGCGGCAAAGACCACACGCGCGCCAAGCTGGACGTGGTTGAGAAACTCGCCTCGCGTGGATTCTTCATTCACCTCGCCGTCATGGTTCAGCAGGGCGTCAACGAAACCGAAGCGGCGGATATCCTGCGTTACGCGCTGGAGCGGCCCAACGTGCGGCGGGTCTCGTTTTATCCGCGAAGCCGAATCGGCCGTTTCGCCGCGCCCGACGGGGGATTCACCGACGTCGGCGATCTCGTCCGCGAACTCGACCGGGGAACGAGCGGAGAACTAACGACCGAGGACCTGCTGGACGCCAAGCGGATCGGGCACTGGATGTACCGTCTGACCCGGCACCCCATGTTCTTCCAGCGGGCGTGCATTTACCCGTTCCTTCTGTTGGGACATCGCGGGCGCATGATTCCCGTTTCGCGGCTGTTTCGTCCGGCGTGGGCGCTGCGTCACCCGGGCGCTCTATGGACGATGATCAAGGCTCTACCCGCGCTGTTCCGGCCCGATCACGGCCGCTATCCGGCGAATCTGCTCTACGTGAACATCGAGAAGTTCTACGACCGCGACGCATTCGATTTCGAGCAGTCTCGAAACTGCCATCACGTCTATCTCACCGACAAGGGCGCGTTTCCCTTCTGCGTGTACAATCAATTCCATCGCGACAACGCGCCGGTTCCGGTCGATTATCTGGGCGTTCGGGAAGAGGGCCCCGAGTATTCCGCGAAATCCGCCTGACCGACCGATTCCTTCATCTTTCCGGCGACCCCTTCCCGCGCGCTCATCGCACTGATATGTCCTGCGTGATGCTTCCGCGATCTCGCCATGATCTGTTCGGTCCACCACCTCGTGACGGTGACATCACGCAGCGCGGCGACTCATGAAATCGACGACCCAACACCGACTCTCTCGGATCCTCGCCATCTGCGAGATCTCGCTGCTTCTCGGGTACGTCGCGATCATCTGGATTTGGAGGTGGCAGCAAATCGGGATCGCACCGGTCGATCCCGACGAGGTGTTCTTTATTGGCGGCGTCGATCGCATGGCACGCGGGCTGCTCCCCTACATCGATCACGCCGAAGCCCACATGCCGCTCGTTTCGCACCTCCTGGTCCCGCTCTGGAAAGTCGTGCGTGAACAACCCGACTTTCTCGTCCCCTTTCGGATCCTCGAGTGGTGCGTCGTCGGCTTGGCACAATTCGCGCTGGGAGCCGTCGCGTGGCGATTCGGACGCGTGCGCGCGGGCGCTTGGACGCTCGGATTGTTGAATGCGTTCGGCTTCGCCCTCGAGCGATCCGTGCAAATCCGTTTCGAACCCTTCGCGACAATTCTCGTGCTCGCGGCGTTCGGTGTCTTCGCGACGCGCCGGAAACCGGGATTCGGTATCCGCGAAGGCGTTGCCGCTGTTCTCATGGGACTGGCGACGGCGAGCCATGTGAGCGGACCATTCCTCGTCGCCGCATTTGCCCTGACCCTGCTCGCGCTCGATGGCGGATCGGCGGGGGTCCGAGCGGCGCGATCCTCGATCGCATTTGGGGTCGTCGCCGTCGGGACATGGCTTGGGGTGTTCGCAATCGTGCTCGGAGGAAGACTCTGGACCGGTCTCGCGGCACTTCGTGACGGCTTCGACTTCGATGCGGTTTATCAAGCAGCGTTGAAAAGCGATCTGACGTTTTTTCTGCCCGGAATTCTCCGAGAAAGCCCCGTGACGGCGGCGTTATGCATCCTGCTGTTGATCACCGCGCACGACGCGATCCTGCGTCAGCGCCACCGGGAGCCCGCACTCGTCCTCGCGGTTCTGCTCGCCGACTGCTCCCTAGCCATCGTCCTCACGCGAACTCCGGACTATCCGCAGCGATACCTGCCGCTCGCGACCTATGGTGCGCTCGTCGCCGGTCTCGAGGTCGCGCGTCGAACGAAAGTGGCCGTTGAGGGCGTCGCAGGGCGACTTGTTCCGATCCTTGCGTTACTGGCCGCGCTCGCCGTCGTGGTTCAGGCTCGATCTGTTCTTTCGGCTCCGAATCTGACCGATCCTGAGTTCGGCGTGAAGCCCGACGACGAGCCCGTTCCTCGATTGTCCGACGGATATCGCATTCTTCCGGGTGATCTTTTGCTCTGGTGGGATGCCGGCCGCGCCGCACCCGACGCTTTTCGATCCCGATCGATCGAAGAATACCGCTCCGTCGTTCGATTCCTGAAAAAGCACTCCGGTCGGGACGACCGCGTTTTCACGGATTGGATGAATCCGCCGATCCGGGAACTCCCTGCGCTGAACCACCACGGCGGCATGATCGACGTTTTCGAGCGCTCGCGCGAATTGGCGGCATCGCCGGCGGTGCAATCGGCGTATCGGCGATACAATCCCGACTACCGATCGTCCACGCGGGCGGAAGAGTCTTTCGCAATACTGTTTGATCGGACGAATACCCGACTCATCGCCCTCGACGGCAGCATGGGGCGTGCGTTTCGAAACGACGGAGAGTTCCGTCGCTGGATGACGGAGCGATATGATTTGATGGTGGAACCGCGCAGCGAGATCGTCTTCGCCGTTCGGCGATGACATACCCGTGAGAACACCGCGACTCAGTTCGCCAGAACCTTGCGGAAAAAGAAGCGAACGAGAAACGGCAGGGTTTCCGAACGATTCGGCATGCGCGCGATCAGGCGATACAGCCGCGACGGACGAAGGTAGAACTTCAGATACGCTGTGCGCCTCGCACGATTGAGCGTCTTCAGCGGGATCTCGCTCAGGTTGTTAGCGTCGTCCCAGAAGGACTGAAAGGTCTCTCCCACGGGCGTGTCGACGCCGAGGTTTCGCGCCATTTTCTCCATGGGTGTGCCCGCGTAGGGCGTGGCGCGATAGAGCCCGAAAGTATCGAGCTTCGAAGTCGCAGCGAAGCGAATCGTTTCGCGCATCTCCGACGCGGTTTCGGTCGGCAGCCCGATGATGAAATTGCCGTGCGCCGAGATGCCGAGGCTCGACGCCTTGCGGATGACGTGCTTCGCCTTTTCCAGATTCAGGTTCTTTTTCATCGTTTTTTGAAGACGCGGCGACGCGGTTTCGACCGCGATCATCACACGGTACACACCCGCTCGTGCCATCAGTTCGAGCATGTCGTCCGTCGCGAGGTTCGCATGGAAACCGTTGGGAATCGCCATCGGCACGCGCAGGCCCTTCGCGAGCAGGGACTCGAAGATGTTGCGCACGCGATCCGGATCGAGATTGAACAGATCGTCGATGACGAGAATGTCGCGGACGCCGTGCTTACGCACGAGTTCTTCGATCATGGAGACGACATAACCGGCGGAACGCGGGCGATACCCGTGGCCCATCGATACGTGGCACCAGGCGCAGTGGTAGGGGCATCCGCGCGCGGTTTCGATCGCCATGTATCGCGGGTGCCTGCTGATGATGCTGATGCGCGGCAGTCCTTCGTACGCACCGACGTCGATGAGATCCCAGGCCGGCATCGGCCAGCGGTCGAGGTTCGCCTCGAAGGGCCGCTCGGGATTCTCGCGCACGCTTTCGCCGTCAAGAAACGCGAGACCGGGAATATCGCGAAATTCCGAATTCGACTCCAGCGCTCGGATCAGGTCGAGGAACGTCTGTTCCCCCTCGCCGACCACCGCGTAATCCACGTCCGGGTTCGCCGCCACGTCGCGACCGTAGAGCGTTGCGTGAATCCCGCCGCAGACGATCTTCACGTCGCGACGTTTCGCTTTCATTCGCGTCGCAAGATCGTACATGACCGGGGCGTCGAGTCCGTGCGCGCTGAATCCCACGATTTCCGGAGTGAACTCGTCGAACGCGCGCATCGGCGCTTCGAGATCCCGCCATTTCGGGCGCATGTCGTGGAGACGCACGTCGGCATTGGCTTCCGATCGAAGTACCGACGCAATGTGCATAAGCCCCAGCGGCTGCGAGCGTTCGACGTGTCGCTCGTGACTGGCGGCCTGGACGAGCAGAACGCGCGTCATGAGCGCGCACTTTCCCCGCGCTTCACCACATCAGCGCCTTTCGCACCCACATGCCGAAGAGTTGGGGCAGGAGCCGTCGACGATTGGGGAGCGCGGAGACGATCGAAAGGATGCGCCGGGGCGAAAGGTAGAATCGTCGATACGCCTGGCGTTTCAGGCGATTGAGGACGCCGTCGGGCACGAGCGAAACGTTGACCGCGTTGGACTGGTGAAACTCCATGGTTTCCAGATCGTTTCCGGGGTCCTGTCCGACACTCGCTGCGATTTCGTGAAGGTCGGTACCCTTGAACGGGATCACGCGGTAAAACGCGGCGGTGTGGAGGCGCGACTTGAGGGCGAAGTCCACCGTCGCGCGGGCCTCGTCCTCGGTCTCCGTCGGGAAGCCGAGCATGAACGACGCGTGCACCATCACGCCCTGTTTGCGCGTGAACTCGATGATGTGCCGGAGTTTTTCGAGCTTGTTGTTTTTGTGAATGAGCTTTTGAAGGCGATTCGACGCCGTCTCGACGGCGTACATGCAACGGAACATGCCCGCCTGCTTGAGCAGCAGAACGCTCTCCTCCGTCATGATGTCGCCGCGCAGTCCGATGGGAAAGCTCATGCCGATCTTGAGACCCCGGTCGATGATGAGCCGCGCGATCTCGTTGACGCGTTTCGCGTCGGCGTTGAACAGGTCGTCCATGATGACGAAATCGCCGACCCCGTACTCGTTCACCAGATGCTCCATCTCGTCCACGACGTTCTCGGGCGATCGCTTGCGCCAGCGCTTTCCCAGCGTCGTGTGGCAATACGAGCAGTGGTAGGGGCACCCGCGGCTGGTGACGATGGCGGCGTAACGCCGATGCGCGTAAATCACGCCGCATCGCGGGATGTCGTAGTACCGGTCGAGATCGAGCAAATCAAACGCGGGATAAGGGACGTTGTCGAGATCCGTGATCCAATGGGCCGACGCGTTTCGCAGCGGACCATTGGGTCCTCGCCGAATGAGATTCGGAACGTCCTCGAAATTCTGCCGCCCTCGCAGCGCCTCGACGAGCATGCCCATCGCCTGCTCGCCCTCGTGCGTGACGACGTAATCGACCGGCATGCGTTGCAGAGACTCTTCGCCGTAGTTGGTCGCGTGAGCGCCGCCGACAACCATCGGCGTATTCGGAAACGCCTCGCGCAGCCGATCGGCGAGAAGAGCCAGAGCCGGCGCATCGGGGGTCATCCCCGACAGGCCGATGAGGTCCGGTCGAAACGCGCGCGCCTGTTCGACCGCCGGCGCCGCGTCCTGAACGCCGAGTTGCATGTCGAAGAACCCGACCTCGCACGAGAAGCGTTCGCGCAGCCATGAGGCGAGGTAGAGCGGGCCGAGCGGCATCGAGCGCTCGGTTTCGGGGGAATATCGAGCGGACTGAATCAGGAAGACCCGCATGGGCTCCGCGTGGCGGCTCCTTTCAATGACGAATGTACCCCGAAAAGTTAGCGCCGAACCGATTTACGCACAATGAAGCAGACTACCGAAAACGCGGTTCCGGCGAAGATTCGGCCGCCTTCCGGCCGGCCCGGCGGTCAACTCGCGGTCGCGGTGCCGGCCACCGATTGCGCCTTGCTTGGGCCAAACCCGCGAATCAGAACCGCGAGACCCGACAAGCCGCGTCGAAGATCACGCCAGGATCTGAGAGAACGCAGTCGGTCCAAGACGTAGCCCGGCCGCAGCGAGAAGGCCCGATAGAATTTCAGGAGTTCGTATTCCAGCTCGGCATCGGACAGGACCTCGCTGCCCAGTGGCGGAACGAAGCTTCCCGAAGGACTGCGCGCGAATTCCTTCCAGTAATCGGTGGCGATCCGGCCGTCCGCGAGCGCGTCGTCGTACAGTCGCGTCGCGGGATACGGAACGTACAGCGCGGCGTGAACCATTTCCGGCCCCAGTCGGACTGCCGTTCGCAGGCTTCGCCGAATCTGCGCGCGCGATTCACCCGGATTCCCGAGCATGAAATAGGCGATGGTGCGCAGGCCCACCTTATGCGCCATGGCGAAGCTCTCGCGGACCGCGTCGAGGCCCGTTTTTCGTCCGAGGTTCTTCAACACATCCTTGTCGCCCGATTCCACGCCGAACGTCACCAGATCGCAGCCCGCCGAACGCATTTCTGCGAGCGTCGTCTCGTCAACCATGCCCGGCGTCACGCGCGCCATCCACGGAATACCAAGCCCCTTTCGCGCAATTTCGCGGCAAATACCGTGAACCCGGTCCTTTCGAACCGTGAAGAGTTCGTCATAGAACATCAGGTAACGCACGCCGAGGCCCGCCGCGTAGGCCATCTCCTCCGCGACGCGCTCCGGGCTGCTTGCGCGCCATGTCTTGCCGGTCGGCGACAGCGCGCAGTAGTGGCAGTGAAACGGACACCCGCGGCTCGTGACCATGATTCCCACGGGAGCGAGTCGCGTGATGAGCGAAGAGTATCGTTCGATGGGCGCCAGATCCCACGCGGGCATCGGGAAACGGTCGAGGTCGCGGACCGCGGGCGCTGGGGTGAAGCCCTCGGCGCTCATGCCGGACGCCAGCACGCCGGGTATTTCCGCGGATGCGACGGACTCGAATCCCCCGTCTCGCCATGCGGCGAGCAGTCGCGGTAGCGATTCCTCGGCCTCGCCCGAGAGAATCATGTCCACCTCGGGTTGCGCGAGGGTTTCGGTTGGATAGATGAACGGCTGCACGCCCCCGACGACGACCTTCGCACGTGGCGCGCCTGCTCTCGCGGCCCGAGCGGTCGCGAGCGCATCAAGATAGGTGAAGGTCGTACTCGAAATGCCGACCAAGTCGGGTTGCCGACGCTCGACCTCGTGCGCGATCTCGACATCGGAGAGACCGAGCGCATGCGCGTCGAGCAGCGAGACATTCCATCCGACGACTTCGCGCGCCGAGGCCGCGGGATAGAGGATGCTGATCGGCGGATTCACGCCGCGAAGGTCTTCGATGGACGCGGGGAGGTTCGAGCGCGGAACACGCCGCTCGGGCGGATTGACGAACAGAACGTGAAGCGGCGAATTGCTCATCGGCGGAGCTTTACCCGATCGAGGACGGTTCGGTCGCGGGTCCCATCAACACCGTGTTCGATGGGGATTTGGAGCCGAGCGACTTCCGGGCCATGGTCAACAGAACACCGAGTCCCTGAAGGACAGTTTTCAACTCGCGTTTCGGGTGCCGCAACATGCGCAGGAAACGGCGCGCCACGGTCGCGGGGCGGAAGTAGAATGACAAATTCGCCCAACGGACGAGCGCTCGCATCTGGGCTTCGGTGTACTTCGCCTCGAACAGCAGCTTTTCGGTGTCGATCGAGTAATCCTCCCAAGAGGAGTGATGGATACGCCGGGCACGGTCGAGGTCATCGAAGAGCGGGCTGCCCGGCAGCGGCTTGAAGACATTGAACGACACAAGATCGGGCGCAAGCCGGATCGCGTCGCGAACAGTCTTTTTGCAATCGTTCATGTCCTGCCACGGAAAACCGAGGATGAAGTTGACCTTCGCCTCGATGCCGTGGCGGCGTGTCATGCGGACGGCCGATCGGGCTTCCTCGAAGCAAATGTTCTTCTTCAGGTTCTTGAGTTCCGCATCGTCCGTGGACTCCACCCCGTACGTAATGTGGTAGCAACCCGCCCGGCTCATCAGCCGCAGCATCTCGGCGTCCACGCGGTCGACCCGGCTGAAACAGTTCCAGGTGATATCCACGCCGCGATCGAGAATTGCCTCGCACAGCGCGGCGATCTTCTTCGGCGCGACCGTTGGACCTTCGTCTTCCAGACGGAAATCGCGAATTCCAAAACTACGGTCGCACTCCCCGACCTCGGCCAGAAAGTTTTCGGGGCTGCGGAAACGCACCCGATCGAGAAAGACCGACTTTGAACAGTAAGTGCATTTGTAGGGGCAGCCGCGCGAATACAGGATGCCGGTGGACGGCAGGCGGTAGTAGTTGCCCGGATCGGGCATGTATGACGCGACGGGGATGAGTGTTCGGTCGGGAAACGGCAGGTCGTCCAGTTGAGACTCGGCCGCCCTCACCGGTCCAAGTCGGACCTCGTCGTCCACGCGCCGCGCGAGTCCGTCGATCGCAGGAACTTCATCGAGGTCTCGGAGAGCCCGTGCCAGTTCGACGACCGTCGCCTCCCCCTCGCCGACCGCAACGTAGTCGAACGCCGATTCCTCACGAAGTGTACGCTCCGGCAGCGCCGAGGCATGAAAGCCGCCGAGGATCGTTGCGGTCCGGGGATTCGCCTCCTTCGCGAGCGCGGCGAGACGCGACGCAAATTCCACGTTGTGTGTGTATGCCGTCAGCCCGACAAGATCCGGCTGGAAATCGAACACCGCGCGTGAATATTCGGCGTCGCTGAGATTTCGAAACGCCAGATCGAGAATCCCGACGTCGGGGAATCCCGCATGTTTCAGCGACGAAGCGAGGTACGCGAGCGATAGTGGAATTTCCTGCCCGCCCAGCGCGAGCAGCCCCCGCGAGGTATTCGGAGGTTGGATGAGCAGGATCTTCATGCGTCGAGTAGGGTCGGACCGCGATTTCGGTGTCATCACCGACGCGCGACCGACCGATCGCCTCCGAAAGACAGCTTGACGTAATCTTAACGCGAAGCGGGAAAACGACAACGGGGGAAAGCCCACCAAGCTCTCTCATCGTGGCCAGGAATCCGCGGCGGTCGCCCCGAAGCCTTCAACCTTTACGCGCCGGTATACGCGCCCGCCGATCTGGGCGCCGCGGGCGCCCACGCCTTTTCGAACCACATTCGCAGGAACATCGGCATGACGCGAATCCAGTACGGAAGAAACGCCAGCAGAGCCGTCACGCGGCGCGGCGACAGGTAGAAACGTCGCCATGCGTTTCTTCTGATCCGAACGAGTTCCTTCTCCGACATCAGCGATGGGTTGACGCCATGATCGAGTTTGTAATCGTACCCGGCCGGGTCATCGACGTTCACGGCTCCCGCAGCCACGGCCTGCGCGTACATCTTCGTCCCCTTGAATGCGACCGCGCGGTGAAACGCCGCGGTGTGCAAATCCGATTCAAGGGCGGTTCGCACCGTCAATTCGGCCTCTTTCCGCGTTTCCGTCGGGAAACCGAGAATGAACGTTCCGTGGACAAGAATGCCGATTTTTCGGGCGTACCGAATCATGGCGAGGGTCTTTTCGACGTTGAGCCTCCGCCCCGTGAACTTCTGAAGCCGTGGCGACGCGGTGTCGATCGCAAACATGCAGCGAAACAGCCCCGCTTGCTTCAGCAAACGAAG
>JADLEX010000121.1 GCA_020845895.1 Deltaproteobacteria bacterium
AGCACCGGGCACGGTCGTTCGTGGCGGGCCGGTGTGCCCGGATCGTGGGCGCGGACCTCGTCGGTCTTGAACCGCACGGCGTTCGTCCCCTCGCGCCGCCAGAATCGATCGAACTCGTGCACCTGCCCTCGATTCTCCGGCAGCACGACCATCTGCGCCGTGGTGTGAACCGGCCGTCCGCGCGACGCATTCTCGACCTCGAATCCGCGAACGTTTTTCACGACCGTCTCCAAATCTCCGCCCGCCCGAAGTTGGTCGTAAACGGCGTTGTTCGTGGAATCGACCGAGAAAATCATGTAGCGAAGACCGGCTTCAATCAGTTTCGCGGATTTTTCGCGATCGAGACGCATCGCATTCGTCGAGATCTGAACGCCCAGACCGACGTCCGACGCGCGTTTCACGCGAGCCACGATGGCACGGTCCTGCATCGGCTCGCCGAGTCCGTACATCACCACATGCTCGGCACGATGCTCGACCTGCCCGATCACGCGCTCGAACACGTCATCTGTCATCTCCGCAGGCTTGGCCGTGTCGCGCTCTCGCAGGCACATGGGGCAGTCGAGCGTGCAACGCGTGGTGGTTTCGATCGTCACCGTTCGCGGAGGCGCGGCGACGAAATCCCGACCGAGGAGATGGCGTGCGGCGGTGTCGATTCTTCGCCAAAAGGAAACGATTCCCGACCCGGCGGCCCTCGTCGATGCCTTCGCACCGAGCCGTTTCACCATCGACGACACGATCGAATTCTGCCGTGCGTCGAGCGAACGCGCCGTACGGTTGGCGGTCCACAAGGTGCGCAATCGCGTTGGCGTCACTCCCGCGAGGTCGCGCAGCATTCCGCCGTATAGCCGTCGGAAAAATTGTCGTTGCATCCAGGTGCCGCGCCACATTCGATAAAAGTTCGCGGGTTGGAAGAGGTCGATGAGCGCGGTGAGGACGAATCCCGAGGACTGGTCGCGACCGTCGTTTTCAAACGCGGGGAGAATGCGATCCTGATAGAAGCTGTTTTTGACCTGATAGCCGCGCGATTCGAGATCCGCCGCCGACGGCGTCCCCTTGATGGGAATGAAACTCGTCTGCGCGGTGATGTCCGCGACCTGGCGTGTCGAAAGCCACGCGCGAAACTTTTCGCGGCGTGTTTCGGCGTGCCGTCCGAAAAGTCCGTAAACAAAAACATTGGCGGCTCGTAACCGCTCAAACACCGTCCGATAATCCGAGACGCTGTAACGCCCCGACGGGTCCTTTCCGTACTGGCGCAGGATGTCGTCGTCGAGCGATTCGTATCCGACGAATGCGAAGCGCAGCCCCGCGCGCCCCGCGGCCCGGATGAATTCCGGGCGACGCAGGACCGTATCGACGCGAATGAAACACCACCACGACAGATCCAGACCACGCCGGGCAATCTCCTCGAAGATCACCATGTCCCGCGCGGGTTTCGCACCGAAGTTGTCGTCGCCGACCACGAGCTGCCGGACGCCGCGCGCGTAAACATTTTCAATTTCGGCGAGGACGCGGTCCGCGCTCTTAAACCGCTGCGAACGATTCCACATCGTCGAGACGGAACAGAACGTGCACGGAAATGGGCAGCCTCTCGCGGTTTCAATCGTCGCAGAGCGTCCCCGATTCGACACGCCGAGGTTGTAGATGTCCCAATTCAAGATCGACCAGTCGGGCATCGGCACCGAGTCGAGATCCTTGGCGAGCGGCGCCGCGGGATTGTGGTGGATTTCGCCGTGATCCCGATACGAAACACCCGGAACATTGCGCGGGACGAGCCCGGCGTCGATGCGGTCCAGCAGCGTCGTAAACGCCTCCTCCCCCTCGCCTCGCACGATGTAGTCCGCGCCGCGACGCAGCCACTCGTCCGCGTAGAGCGTCGCGTGATGACCGCCGAGCACGATCCGGCAAAGGGGATTGAGGGCTTTGATCCGCTGGATCGTGAGTTCCGTGTTGAGTGCGAGCATGGATGACACGACACCCATCGCGACGACGTCCGCCCGGGCGGCGCGAGCCAAATACTCCGACGGAGACATTCGCTCAAAGAGGCCGTCGAGAAATTCCGGTCGATACTTCGCCGCAGCGCCCGCGAGCTGTGGATACGTGGCCGCCGCCACCGGAAAGATGTGGCGCATGAAGTCGTTGGAGAACGGCCAGCTCCGGTACAGATTCGCCGGTTTGGAGAGGAGGACGCGAAGTCGGTCGGTCCGCGCAAGCGCCGAACGGCGCGGTGTTGTTTCGCGCGTGATGTCGATGGCGGTGGACATCGCCCGCTCGCCCTACCCGGCCACGCTGGGAATCCCGCGCCGCCAGAACACCATCGCCCGAATGCGCCTGAGCATGTCGAGAACCTGCGTCGGGCCGAGGATCGCGCGGATCAGCGTGCGAATCCGACGCGGACGCAGATAGAATCCCGCGTAAGCCCAGAGCTGCGCCCATTTCAACGCGCGCAGCGATAGGTCGGACAGCGGCAAACTCGGGACGTCATACTGAAAAGTCTCCCACGCGTCGGGGGAAAGCCGTCCTTGATCCTCGAGGCGTTGCGCGATTTCCGTGCCGGGTAGCGGCGTGAAGAGAAAAAACAGCGCGTAGTCGAGCTCTGACCGGCGCGAGTAGGCCTGCGTCAGGCGGACCGACTTCGCCGTTTGCGCTGGGTAACCGAGGATGAAGTAGCCGTTGACGATGATCCGGGTTCGATTCTTGATCTCGCGAATCCGACGAGTTTGATCGTCGATGTACGTGCCCTTGATCATATCCTTGAGGACCTCTTGATCGGGCGACTCTATGGCCACGCTGATCGCGTGCAGGCCGGCGCGTTCCATCAGCTCGAAATCCTCGACCTTCAGGGTGTCGAGCCGAATGCCGGTCGCCAGACAGTCCCATCGAACCGGCAGGTTCCGACGAATCAGCGCCTCGGAGAAGTCAATGACGTGTTGTCGTCGCGTGGAGAAATTCTCGTCCTGAACGCTGACCGACTCCACGCCGTACGTCCTGTGCAGGTGTTCGATTTCGTCGCAGATGAGTCCGATGTTGCGATACCGCATCTTGCGGGCCGAAACGCGAAATCCCGCGCAATAAGAACAGTGGTAGGGGCAGCCGCGCGTCGTCGTCAGCGGCATCATCGCCGCGTCGCGAATAGGCGCTCGATATCGGAGGTACTCGCGAACCGGCAGCTTGTCCCACGGCGGTGCATCGAGCGCATCGACATCCTGCACGACGGCGGACGGGTTCGCCCGCACATTTCCGTTCTCGCGGTAGACGAGACCCGCCACCTTTTCGAGTTGCTTGCCGTCACGGTCGTTTTCGATCAGCTCCGCCAGCAACGGCAGGCTCGTTTCGCCCTCGCCGACGTAACCGAAGTCCGTTTCGGGCACGTCACGAAAGATGTCGGAACCGACGCTGGCGGGATGCGGCCCGCCCGTGATGACGCGAACGGCCGGATCGAGGGACTTCACCTCCCGGATGAATCGTCGCCATTCCCCGATTTGATGGGTGTAGAGTTTGGTTCCGAACAGCCACGGACCTCGCCCGCCGTGCGTCGCGACGAGTTCGGCCGCCGTTGTGGGACGCAAAAGAGCGTCGACGTGGTGAACATCGTGCCCCGTTTCGAACAGGGCTTTGTACAGGTACGCGAGACCCAGGTCCGGCGACACGGGAAAGGTCTTGGCCAGTCTCGCTCCCATTCGCCACAACACGACACGCATGCCCGCAAACCTCGCCGGAATTGCCTCCAGCATAGCACGAAATCCGGACTCCGCCGTCACGCGGCCAACGCATCCCGGGGTTTTCGCGACGCCGCGACGACCAAAAGGTTAGGAAGCGCACTTCGGGAATTGCCACCCGTACAAATTTCGCGGTTATTACGCTATGCTTTGGGTGTTGGCACGGTTAGACATCGGAATCCGCCGTGCCCGCGGAGGGTTCGGACATGTCCAAATCGCGTTTTTCTCGGCACTTCGAGTTTCTGCTCGGCATCCTTCTCGTTCTTTTCACGTCGCTGCTCGTCTTCGGGTGCGGCGACGATGACGACGACGATTCGTCCGACGACACGCCACCGGACGACGATACCGACGACGACCCCGACGACGACACCGCTGATGACGACACGACCGACGACGATACCGACGACGATACCACGGATGACGACACTGCCGATGACGATACGACGGACGACGACACCGCGGACGACGACACCGCGGACGACGATACCGCGGACGACGATACCGAGGAGACGTACGTGAATTTCCATCTCTTCGATGCGGAGACCGAAGCCGACGTCGAAGGGGTGACCTGCACCATCGTGGACCCGGTGTCGGGCGAGCCGATTGCCCCGGCCATCGTCGAGACCTCGGATTCGGACGGAGTTTGCGCATTCTTACTTGCCGACGAGCCTGCCCAGATCTCCGTCCGCTTCGAGGCCGGCGACTACGTCACCCACTATCGCTTCTACGTCGAGACGAATTCCGAAGTGGACCAGTTCATGCTTTCGGAAGAACTTCGGGACATCATCGCGGGAGATCTCAGCGTGACGATCGATCCGTTGGACGGGATAGTGTTCGGAGTTGTCCAGTGGGCGTCGGCCGGAGGTGTCGAGTATGTCGGTTGTTCGGATGTCACCCACGATGCGGGTGGAGGCGAACTCTTCTACACCGATGAAACCGGATTCCCTTCGGTTTCCCAGACGAGCACAAGCCTGGCCTTTTCCGCGTTTGCGGTATTCAACGTGCCCGCGGGAGGACCGTACACTTTCGAGGCCGATACGGACGGCGAGATGACGGAGACAAGCGCGAACAAAGTTTTTGCGGAGGCGCTCACGTTCTTCATCCTCAGCTACCGCGAAGAACTCTGGCCCGACAATCCGACCCCCGTCGGGTGCACCTGATCCAATTACCGCAAACCCTTTGCGGTGTGGCGCATTCCGGAGCGGACCCGGCGACGGGCCGTAACCATTGGAGACGCAACATGGCACGTAAGAGGATCGGCATCGACGCTCTGCGCCGCAAGAAGGAGCGGGGCGAAAAGATCACGATGCTCACCGCATACGACTTTCCCTCGGCGCAGCTTCTCGACGAATTGGAAATCGACACGATCCTCGTCGGCGATTCGTTGGGAAACGTCGTGCTCGGCTACAAGGACACCGTTCCCGTGACGATGGACGAGATGATCCATCACACGCGGGCGGTACGGCGCGGCGTCGAGACGGCGATGTTGATCGGCGACATGCCGTTCGGCTCGTTTCAACTCGGACCCGAAACCGCCATCGCGAACGGCGTGCGTTTCATGAAGGAAGCCGGAGCGGACGCCGTGAAACTTGAGGGCGGCGGTCCGATGGTCGAGGTCGTCGATCGCCTGACGAAGGCGGGCGTGCCCGTCGTCGGGCATCTGGGTCTCACACCGCAGACTGCGGGCATGCTGGGCGGGTACCGTGTTCAGGGCGAGACGGCGGACAAGGCGAAGGTCCTGCAGGACGACGCCCTTGCCCTTCAGCAGGCCGGCGCATTCATGATCGTGCTGGAGTGCGTGCCAGAGGTCGTCGCGACCAAGGTCACGCAGGCGCTCGCAATCCCCACGATCGGCATCGGCGCGGGCCCCGGCTGCGACGGACAGGTCCTCGTGTTTCACGATCTGCTCGGCATCCGCTCGGGGTTCACGCCCAAGTTCGTGAAAAAGTACGCGCAGCTCGAAACGATCATGCACGAGGCGATCTCCGCGTACCGCGACGAGGTGAAATCGGGCGCGTTTCCGGCGCCCGAACACTGCTTCCCCATGGCCTCGAAGGAACTCGACAAGCTGTACTGATGGACAACTCCGCGCTTCCGGAACTCCAGAGCATCGGCGTGCGGGGGATCCGCTACCCCGTCACCGCGCTCGATCGCGCGCATGGCGAGCAGCATACCGTGGCCATCGTCGATCTTCGCGTCGAACTACCGCACCAGTTGCCCGATCACCGCGAGAATACCCTCGTCGAGATTCTCGGACGGCATCGGCACGGAATCACCATCGACTCCATCGAGCTTCTGCTTCGGGAGATGCGCGAAGCTTTCGACGCGCACGCCGCCCATCTCGACCTTCGATTTCCGTATTTTCTGAGGAAACGCGCGCCGGTTTCCGGCTCGGAATCCGTTATGGAGTACGACTGCCGAATCGTCGGTCGACTCGACGGCGACTTTCATCGCGAAATCGAAGTCCAAGTTCCCGTCACGCTCCTGTACCCTCACGACGGAACGGGACGCGGCACACGAAATCAGCGTTGCGTCGTGACGGTGACCCTTCATTTCAAACGATTCGTCTGGTTCGAGGAACTGATCGAACTCGTGGAGCACTCCGCGTCGTGCGATCTCTTCGCCCTTCTGAAACGCGCAGACGAAAAGCACGTCACGCGGCGTGCGTACGACCGTCCGGTCACCCTCGTCGATCTCGTCCGCGGCATCGGGCGCGAACTCGCCGAGGACCCCGGCATCACGTGGTTTCGGGTCGTCGCGGAGAACCTTGATTCGGTCCACAACCACAACACCTACGCATCGGTGGAGTGGTCGCGGACGAGCCTTTCGCCGTCATGACCTCAATTGCGTCCGATCGGATCGCGATCGTCGGCGCCGGTGCGTTCGGAACGCTCCTGGCCGCCCGGATGCACGAGTCCGGCGCGCCCGTCACGCTCGTGGCGCACAGGCACGCCGACGCGACGGAGATCACCGTCGATGGAATCACGATCATCGATTCGCGCGGCGAACGCACGGTCCGCGTTCCCTGCATCTCGTTCGGCGCTTCGCCCGCGGGATTTTTCACGTTGGTCTTTTGCGTGAAGTCCTATGACACGCGCTCGGCGGCCGAAATGCACTGTCCAAGACTCGCAACCGGCGGTTTTGTGTTGACGCTGCAAAACGGGGCGGGGAACGTCGAAGCGCTCGCCGAGGTATTTGGGCGCGAGAATGTCGTCGCGGGAATCAGCACCGAGGCCGCGCTGCTGGAACGTGTCGGCCGCGTCCGCCATACGGGCCGCGGTGAGACTCATGTCGGCGAACTCGACGGCGCGATCTCGCCGCGCCTGAAGCGACTCGCTGCGATCCTCGACAGGGCGGGATATCGTACCCGCCTCGCCAAGTCCGTCGATCGCCTCATTTGGCGAAAGCTCGCGATCAACGCGGGCATCAATGCGCTCACCGCCATTGCCGGGCAACCCAACGGTTGGATCTCCCAAAATCCCCACGCGCGATCTCTGGCGATCGCGGCCGTTCGGGAAGTGTGCGCAGTGTCGGAATACGCCGGTTGCGCGCTCGATGCCGACGAACTCGCCGGCGTCATGCTCGGTGTCGCTCAACGTACGGCGAAGAATCGATCTTCGATGCTGATCGACATTGAACGTGGGCGAGCGACCGAAGTCGAGGCGATTCAGGGCTATGTCGTGCGAATGGGAGCGCGATTCGACGTCCCAACACCCGTAAACTCCGTCTTACGCGACCTCGTTCTCTCCATTTCCACCGCGCGCCCGGACGAATTCCCGCACGGCGGCTCGACTTCGTAACCGCAAATACATCCGTTTCGCACCGCGATTGATACCGTGAATCCCGAACTTGCCGAATCACCCCGCGGATGACACCATCGTGGAAAGGGGTTGCGATGAATTCGAGTCAATTTCGCCGCGTCGCGTTGCTCACGATGCCGTTTACGCAGGCGCCGGGACCGTTCTTCCGTCTGACGCACTTCGCGGAACCTCCCCTCGGTCTGGCTTCTCTCGCCGGAAGCCTTCGCAAGTGGAATCCCGATACGGCCGTCGACATCATCGACGCGCATGCCCTGCTCATGAATCGCCGGCAATTGCTCGACCGGATCAAGGCGTATGATCCGGACCTGGTCGGACTGACGACCGTATCGCTCACGGCGGGAGTCACCACGTCGCTCGCCCGCGAAATCAAGTCCGTCTGCCCGAACGCGAAGATCGTGGCGGGAGGCCCGCACCCGACGGCGCTGCCGGACGATCTGCTGGAGGAAGTCGACGCGGTGGCTTTGGGCGAGGGCGAACAGACCTTTTCGGATGTCGTCTCCGGAAAGGCCTGGCCTGACATCGAAGGACTCGCGTTCCGGGAGAACGGCCGCGTGCGATTCAATGCTCCGCGACCGTTTCTCAAGGATCTCGACGAACTCGGATTCCCGGCTTACGACCTGTTGCCGCTTCGGTCCTACCGTTACCCCTACCCCATGAAGAAAGCCCGCGGGAATTACGCCACGTATTTTTCCTCGCGAGGTTGCCCCAGCAAGTGCACCTTCTGCGCGCAGATGAGTGTTTGGGGTCACCGGGTGCGCTTTCACTCGGTCGAGCGCGTGATCGAGGATCTCCAGCGGCTGATCGACGAATTCCATGTTTCGCTCGTGCACTTCTACGATGACACCCTGCTCTTTCACCGAAATCGCGTCTTCGAGATGTGCGAGGAGATGATTCGGCGAAAGTGGCCGCTGCGTTGGATCTGCCTCGCGCGCGGGATGGACATCGACGACGAGGTCGCCGAGATCGCGGCGCGGGCCGGTTGCGGGTTCATCGAGGTCGGAGTCGACACGGCAAATGAGGGGATCATCCAGACGGTGAAAAAGGATTCGACCGTGGATGAAGTGCGGCGCGCGTTCCGCGCGGCGTCGAAGCACGGCATCCACGTCAAGGGCAACTTCATCATCGGCCTCCCGGGAGAGACGCCCGAGTCGGTGCGTGAGGCGATCGACTTCGCCACGACGCTCGACGCGACCTACGTCAACTTCTTCCACTTCGTGCCGATTCCCGGCAGCGATCTCTACGACGAGTACCACCAGAAGGGGTGGATGAAGGCGACCGATTGGGGGAAATACCACTTCCACCACTCGGCCGTCGTCGAGTTGCCCGGAATTTCCACGGCGGAACTCAACGAAGCGATGCAGCGGGCGCTCCGGGCGTTTTACCTGCGGCCGAAGACGTGGTGGCGCTTCGTGCGCGTCTTTTTCGAGTCGCTCGACATTCGCACGTTCGCGCTCGGTGTACTGGCGATCATCAACGAGGTCGTGGTGCGCCCGCACAGGGACCTCGCCTCGCCAAAGGCAGCCTCGACGCCGGTCGTCACCTGAACGCGGCAGCCCCGTGTCCCGACGGCGGTCGATGCGCGTCTCGCGATACTGTTGACAACCGATCTCCATGTTTTGGCCGTAACCGTCGGATTCGGCGTCGTTTTTTCGTAGGAATTTCATTATTTTTATCATACCGTGGTCATTGAGAAGTTATTTCGATATATGCTATCCGACAATGGCGACTGAGAGAGGCGCCCTTCTGATGGTGTATGCCTTTGTTATCACGGGCGGTTTTTGTGAATGACCATTCATTTTTTTTCGTTTTCGGACTTTTCCCCCTTTTCACTTGCCCGGTCCTTGTGTACAGTCTTATCGGAGGTCAAGATCGATTTATGTCGAATAATTCGGCAGATCGCGGGCTTCCTGAAGGCCGAACGGCCGGTTCTTTGGCACTGCAAACGAGCGACTCGAGATGAGTCAAACCCGTGGGCCTTCTCGTCGGGTTTGGATGGAAACGGTCTTGCGGAGAATGGAGTGGGTCCGGTTTCGGGGTACGTCGCGCCAAGAACGCGGTCGCCCCATCCTGATTGGAGGTGTTTCCGATGAGCGAATTTCTCACCACGGTCTCGTCGGCCGTCGCCTGGATCAAAGGGCTGGCGGGCCGACACGAGCTATTCTTTCCGCTGAAACACGGCAGCGCGAACTATTCGTTCCAGCCGGCCGGTCCTTCGGCGGACATCCAGTTCGAAAAGTATCGCCCGACAATCGTTCCACCCGTGAAAAAAATGCTGCCCGCGCGCGACACGCTGTTCACGTTCGTGAAGAGTCCAAGCGGTGAGCCCACGGTCACCCCGACGCTCGACACCGCGCCGAGGATTCTCGCGGGCGTGCGTCCGTGCGACCTCAAGGGCATTCACCTGATGGACACGATCTTCGAGAACGGCGTCGCCGATGCGTACTATGCCGCGCGTCGCGCCAACACCGCCGTCATCGCGTACGCGTGTCCCAAACCCTGCGATGACCGCGCGTTCTGCCATGCGGTCGATTCGCTCGATCACCGCGCCGGTGCCGACGTGATCCTCACGCCGCTCAAGGGCGACGACATGCTCGTCGAAGCCCTCACCGACAAGGGGCGCGAGATGCTCGCGGGCGTCGATTTCCCGAAGTGCGCCGACGCCGCCGCGCGCAAGGTCGGCGCGGTCGCCGCGCGGCCGGAGCCGTTCGGGCGCGCCCTCGGCGCCAAGGTCTCGGCCCTCCCCGCGGTCATCAAGAAGCAGTGGAAGAGCGATCTGTGGGACAAGCACACCGAGCGATGCTTCTCGTGCGGATCGTGCAATCTCGTCTGCCCCACCTGCTACTGTTTCGACGTTCAGGACGACCTGAATCTCGATACGACGTCGGGTCACCGTACGCGCACCTGGGATGCTTGCATGCTGCCCGAGTTCGCCGCGGTCGCCGGCGGGCACAATTTCCGGCCGAATGCTGCGGCCCGCCAGCGACATCGCGTGAAACGGAAATTCGAGTACCTGACCGAGCGCTTCCACGAAGGCGCATTCTGCACCGGTTGCGGCCGCTGCGGACGTCAATGCACGGCGGGGATCGACATCCTCGACATCGTGAAAGACCTTGCGAGCGCGGAGGTGGAATCATGACGACGACGCACGCTCACGCGAAGGTGTCGCCCGACGCCTACCTGCCCATGATGGGCAAGGTGGTCGAGGTCCGGGAGATGACGGCCCGCGAGAACTATTTCCGGCTCGAACTCCCTCGCCCGCTCGGCCATCGACCCGGCCAGTTCGTCATGGTTTCGGTGCTCGGCATCGGCGAAGCGCCAATCTCCATCAGCAACGGGCCGACCACGACGAACACGCTGGAACTCGTGATTCGGCGCGCGGGACGCCTGACGCAGGTGCTGTCCGAATTGAAACCCGGCGACCTCATGGGAATCCGCGGGCCCTTCGGTTCGGGATTCGACATGTCCTGGTTCGACGGCAAGGAGATCCTGATCGTCGCCGGCGGACTCGGCCTCGTGCCGCTTCGCTCGCTGATCCAGCCGCTCGTCGCGAACGCCGACAAGTATCCGTCGATCACACTGCTGTCCGGTTGCCGCAACCCCGCCGAGGAACTCTATCGCGAAGAGGTCCGCGAGTGGTCGAAGCACCCGAAACTGCGCGTCATCCGCCTCGTCGACGGCACCGAGAACATGCCGTGGGACGGCGAGGTCGGCCTTGTAACCGCGCCGATTCCCAAGCTCGACATCAAGCCCGACCGCACGATCGCCGTGCTGTGCGGCCCGCCGGTCATGTACAAGTTCGTCATCATCGGCCTGAACCAGAAGAACCTGCCGCACGACCGGATCTTCGTGGATCTGGAGCGGCGCATGAAGTGCGGCGTCGGCAAGTGCGGGCACTGTCAGATCAACGACGTGTACTGCTGCCAGGACGGCCCCGTCTTCCGCTTCTCGGAAATCGAACATCTGCCGGAGGCCTTGCTATGAAACCGAAAGTCGCCTTTTTCGATTTCGCGAGCTGCGAGGGCTGCCAGCTCGCCATCCTCAACTGCGAGGACATTCTGCTCGACATTCTCGGCCTCGTCGAACTCGTCGAGTTTCGCGAGGCGCTCTCCGAAAAGGCCCCCCGCTACGATGTGGCGTTCATCGAGGGCAGCATCCATCGCGACGAAGACATCGAGCGCATCAAGGACATCCGCGCGCGCAGCACGTTCCTGGTCGCGCTCGGCGCATGCGCGTGCATGGGCAATGTGCAGGCACGGTCCAACTTCGTCGCCCCCGCCGAAAACTACAAATACGTGTACGGCGAGGAAGCCCGCAACCGCGTGCAGATCGACGAGGAATACTGGCCGCTGTGGGGCCACACCCGCGTGCGTCCGATCGACAAGGTCGTCAAGGTGGACTTCTACCTGCGCGGCTGTCCCATCGTGCCCGGCGAGTTCCTGCACCTCGTGAAATCCCTGCTGCACGGCACCGCGCCTCATACGCCGCCCAACGCGGTGTGCGTGGAATGCAAGAAAAACGAAAACGAGTGCGTGTACGATCGCGGCGAAACCTGCATGGGCCCGATCACCTGGGGCGGCTGCAACGCCGTCTGCGTGAACAACGGTTACGTCTGCGACGGGTGCCGGGGCGTCCTGCCGCACGCCAATATCCCCGCGCACAAGACGCTCATGCTGGAAAAGGGCATCAACGACGCCGACATCCGGAGCCGATACCGCCTCTTCTGCTCGGCGGAACCGGCCGCGAAAGGAGCCTGAGCGATGCAAAACGCGCAATCCAAGACCTTCAACATCGACGTGCACCACGTCACCCGCGTCGAAGGCCACGGCCGTATCCGCGTCAACGTCCGAGACAATGTCGTCGAGGATGTGAAGCTGTGCATCACCGAGGCCAACCGGTTCTTCGAAAACTTCGTCAAAGGCATGCGTCCGGAAGACGTTCCTTGGATCGTCAGTCGAATCTGCGGCATCTGCTGCGTCGGTCACCAACTCGCCGCGACGAAGACCGTCGAGGACGCGATGGGGATTGTCCCGAGCGCCCAGACGATCCTATTGCGCAAGCTCCTGACCGAATCGCAATTCCTGCAGAGCCACGTCCTGCACGTCTATTTCCTCGCCGTGCCCGATTTCGTGGGCGTGCCCAGCGTTCTGCCGCTCGTCAAGACACATCCCGATGTGGTGCTGCGCGCCCTGCGTCTCAAGAAACTCGCCAACGACTACACGGCGGTCATGGGCGGGCGCGTGTTGCACCCCATGGCCAACACCCTCAAGGGCTGGCGCAAACTCCCGTCCAAGAAGGCGATGGAAGAAATCCGCGACCGGCTGATCGCCGCGGTTCCCGACCTGCTGGAAACCATCGCCATCGTGAAAACGCTCAAGATCCCGCCCTACGAGCGCGAGACGGAGTACGTGTCGCTCAAGCACCCCGACGAATACGCGCTCTACGACGGCGACGTGTACAGCTCCGACACCAAGTCGAGCGTTCCGGTCAACCAGTACCGCGCGGTCACCAACGAGTTCACGGTCGCCCACTCCACCACCAAGTGGTCGAAGTGGCACCGCGATTCCTACTTCGCCGGTGCGCTCGCCCGCGTGAACAACAACTTCGATCAGCTCCGTCCCGAGGCGAAGAACGTCGCCGCGGAGTTGGGTTTCAAGGCGCCCTGCTACAACCCGTACATGAACAACGTCGCGCAGGTGATCGAAATTATCCACTGCGCGTACAACAGCATCGCGATGCTGGAGCAGGCGCTGAACATGGGCCTCGTCGAGGAGGATCTCACGTTCACCGCGAAAGCGGGCGAGGGATTCGGCTCGTGCGAGGTGCCGCGCGGCATTCTCTTCCACAACTACACGTTCGACGCGAACGGGCGATGTTCGGGCGGCAACGCCATCATCCCCACGAGCCAGAACGTGAACAACATCGAGCAGGACATGAAGGCGTTTGTGCCGAAGATGCTGCCGGTGATGTCGAAAGAAGAGCTGACGCTGCACATGGAGATGCTGCTGCGCGCCTACGACCCGTGCATTTCGTGCTCGGTGCACATGCTCGACGTGGAATTCACGGAGTAGGAGCTTTCCAGGAGGCTTTGGCATGGGGCTGACGGTGATCGGCGTCGGAAGCTGGCTCTCCCGCGACGACGCGATCGGACTGATGCTGGTGGACGAGCTCGCCGCCCGTCCGCCCCGGCCGGACCTCGATTTTCACACGTGGGAAGGCGTCGACGCGTTGACGATCACGCACGACATGTTGGCGCTTTCGTCGCCCATCCTTGTGGTTGATTGTGCCGACCTCGGGCTTGCGCCCGGGGAGTGGCGATTTTTCGATGCCGAAAGCGCGCGCCTGCATCTTCACGGCGACACGGTATCGACGCACGGATTCGGGCTTGCGGACGCGCTCGAAATGGCGCGCGGGCTGGGATTCGAAAAGCCCGTGCACGTCTTCGGCGTGCAGCCCTTCGATCTCGCGCCGGGAACGGGTCTTTCGGACGAGATGCGGCACGTCTTTGGGCGCCTGCTCGAGAACCTGAGTGACGCGGCCGGGCGAATTTCAGGAGCGACATGACCGCGAACTGGACCAGACTGACCGTGGACGTCTCCGGCGTCGTGCAGGGCGTGGGGTTTCGGCCCACGATCAAGCGCCTCGCCGACGAGGCGGGCCTCGGCGGCTGGATCCAGAACCGATCGGGCTCCGTGACCATGGAACTCGTCGGGCCCTCCGGACGCGTGCGCGAGTTTCTGCACACCCTGCCCCGCCGTATCCCCCCGATGGCGCAGCTCGATCAGATCGTGATTCGCGGCGAAGCGTCCGTGGATACGCCGTCCGCGGAAGGGAAGTTCGACATTATCGAGAGCGCGCGCAGCGACGAGAACCGCGTCGTCATTCCGGCGGATCTCGCCATGTGCCCCGACTGCCGGCGCGAGGTTTTCGATTCCGCCAACCGGCGATTCGGTTACCCCTTCACGACCTGCACAAACTGCGGACCGCGCTATACCGTGGTCAACGCGATGCCCTATGACCGCGTGCGCACCACGATGTCGGCGTTTCCCCTCTGCGACGAGTGCGCCCGCGAGTATGACGACCCCGGTGACCGGCGCTTCCACGCCGAAAGCATCGCTTGTCCGGTCTGCGGTCCGAGGCTGCGACTTCTCGCGCCGTCCGGCGAAGTTGTGAGCGGCGACCCGCTGCGCACCGCCCGCGCGGCACTGGCCCAGGGAAAAATCGTCGCGGTTCGCGGCATCGGCGGATACCTGCTTGCCGCCGACGCGACAAATTCCCCAACGCTCGCCGTGCTTCGCGAGCGCAAACGCCGCTCCGCCAAGCCCCTGGCGATCATGGCGCGAAATCTGGCGGTGGTGCGTCGCACCGTTCGGACAACCGCCGCGGCCGAGGATCTGCTGCGTTCGGCGGTCGCGCCGATCGTGATCCTTCCCTTTCGCGACGACACCGCCGCCGGACTGCCGTGGGAGATGATCTCGCCCGACACGCGCAATCTCGGCGTCATGCTGCCGACCTCGCCGCTTCACTCCCTGCTCTTCGAACAGCTCCCCGGCGACAAAACGCCGCCCTTCGACTGGCTCGTCATGACCAGCGGAAACCGGCGCTCGGAACCGATCTGCATCTCAAACGACGAAGCCCTCGAACGGATGCGCGACATCGCCGACCTGTTTCTCACGCACGACCGCGAGATCAATCTCCGCTCCGACGATTCGGTTTTCACGTCGGGCTCCGGCGGAACGCAAGTCTGGCGACGTGCCCGGGGCCTCGCTCCCGGCGCGATCCGCCTGCATCGACCGCTCGGACGCACGGTCCTCGCCATGGGCGCGGAACTGAAGAATGCCATCGCGATCGGATTCGAAGACCGCGTCGTGGGTTCTCCGCATGTCGGCGACCTCGAAACACCCGAAGCCGTGGACGCCCTGTCGCACCTGGCCCGCGAGCTTCCCGCTTTCCTGCACCGCGAACCCGAAGTGGTCGCGGTCGATCTGCATCCCGACATGCACGCGACGCGAATCGGCGAAGAACGCGCCCGGGAACTCGGCATCGAGATGGTACGGGTTCAACATCACCACGCGCACGCCGCGGGCGCGCTGGCCGAACACGGACTCGACGCGGGACTCGCGCTCGTCTTCGATGGAACGGGACACGGCACGGACGGGCTGATTTGGGGCGCGGAACTGCTCGCCGTCGAGAAGCACCGATTCACGCGCCTCGCGACGTTTGCGCCGGTTCCCTTGCCCGGTGGCGACACGGCCGTTGTCCGCCCCGCGCGGCAAGTCGTGGGCCGGGCGACAGCGCTCGGGATTCCCATCGATGACGACACCTGCCGGCGACTCGGCGTCACGCCGCTCGAACTCGAAACTTGGACGACGCAGTGTCGCGCCGGCATCAACACGCCGATGACGCACGCCGCCGGCCGACTCTTCGATACCTTTTCGGCGTTGCTCGGGATCGCGCCATCGTCAACGACCTACGAAGGTCAAGCCGCAATCCGACTGGAAACCGCCGCCCGCGCGTGGGATCATCACGGCGTGTTGCCGGGTATGGCGTTCGAAACGCGCGAGACGGATGACATGCTGCTCGTCGATTGGTCCGGTGCAATCGCGTGCCTGCTCGACCCGGCGCATCGGCATGACGACGTATCGCGTTGCGCGTTCGCATTTCACCGCGCCGTCGCGGAGGCGTGCGTGAAAATGGCCGAGTTCGGCCGCGCGAAGACCGGGCACACGTGCGTCGCGCTGACGGGCGGCGTGTTCATGAACGGGTTGCTGGCGAACCTCGCGCGAACGAATCTTTCGCGCGACGGCTTTATGGTGCTGACGCATCGCGACGTTCCGCCCAACGACGGCGGAATCGCGTTCGGCCAAGCGGTGGTTGCGGGTTCAACTTCGGTCGAGGGGAGATGACGTATGTGTCTCGCGGTCCCCATGCGCGTGATCGAAATCCCGAACGAGGGTCGAGGCGTCGTTGACCTCGACGGTATCCGCTACGAAGTCGATCTCAGCCTGACGGATGACGTTCACGTGGGCGATTATGTGATCGTCCACGCTGGATTTGCGATCGAGAAGCTCGATGCGGAAGAGGCCGATGCGCGACTCGTTCTCTTCGAACGCATGGCTGACGAATATCGCCGGGGTCTCGGCGGCGAGGTGAGGCTCATGGCGCCGCCCGCACGATTCGGAGGCCCGTCATGAAATACATCGACGGATTCCGCGATCGTGAAACGGCCCTCTTTCTGCGCAACCGAATGACGGGGGCCGCCGAACGCCTCGCGGCGGATGGCCGCACCGCACGCGTCATGGAGGTGTGCGGCAGTCACACGATGGCGATCGCGCGCTACGGTGTGCGCGATCTGTTGCCGCCGGCGGTCGATCTCATCAGCGGCCCGGGCTGCCCGGTGTGCGTGACGGATACGGGATACATCGACGCCGCGATCGAACTCGCTCGCCGGGGCGTCGTCGTTGCCACGTTCGGTGACCTGATGCGCGTGCCGGGTTCGCGCGAAACACTTGCGCGCGTTCGAGCCGAGGGCGCGCATGTTCCCGTGTGCTATTCGCCGGCGGCAGCTCTCGAAATCGCGAAACGGGAGCCGGAAAACGAAGTGGTTTTTCTCGCGATCGGTTTCGAGACCACGGTCGCTCCCGTCATCTCGATCGTCGATGCCGCTCGGCGCGACGGCGTTCGCAACATCAGCCTGCTCACGGCATTCAAGCTCGTTCCGCCGGCGTTGCGCGCTCTGCTCGACGACCCGGCGATCCGCGTGGATGCCTTTCTTTGCCCGGCTCACGTGAGCGCGATCATCGGTGCGGACGCGTATCGCCCGTTCGTCGAAGACGATCGGGTGCCGTGCGTCGTCGCGGGGTTCGAACCGCTCGACATCCTGCTCGGCATCGCCGAAATCGTCGAACAGTTCGCGGCGGGCGAAGCGCGCCTCGTGAATCAATACAGTCGCGTCGTGAAGCCCGAAGGTAACCGCAAGGCGCTCAACTTGATGAAGCGTCTGCTGGAACCGGTCGATGCGGCGTGGCGAGGGATCGGCGTCATTCCCGGTTCGGGGCTGGGTCTGCGTGCCGAGGTTGCCGAGTTCGACGCGGCGAAGCGGTTCGGTCTCGTCATCGACGCGGGGAAAACGAACCCCGCCTGCAAGTGCGGCGACGTGCTCAAGGGCGTGATCCGTCCGCGCGAGTGCCCGCTCTTCGGTGGCGTGTGCCATCCGGACAACCCGATCGGGCCGTGCATGGTGAGCAGCGAAGGCAGTTGCGCGGCGGCGTTCAAATATTCGAGGTGCGCGTGAGGACCGAGACGATCCAGCTCGCGCACGGGGGCGGCGGCCGAGCCTCCGCCGATCTGATTGCGCGCGAGATTCTGTCGCGATTCGCGTCACCGGCGCTCGTCGCCCTGCCCGACGCCGCGACGCTGCAGGTGCCCGGCGGCCCCATCGTCGTCTCGACCGATGGGTTCGTGGTTTCGCCGATCGAGTTTCCCGGCGGCAACATCGGTCATCTCGCCGTGCACGGCACGGTCAACGACGTCGCCGTCGCCGGCGGACGCCCGATCTGGCTGTCTCTCGCGATGATCCTCGAAGAGGGGTTGCCGTTCGCGACGCTGCGCCGCGTGCTCGATGCCGTGCGCGACTGCGCGCGCGACTGCGGCGTCGCGATCGTCACCGGCGACACGAAGGTCGTCCCGCGAGGACAATGCGACGGCGTCTACTTGACGACGACCGGAATCGGCGAGGCATGGCCGGGCCTCTCTCTCGACACGGCTCGCATTCGCGAGGGTGATGTTGTCATCGCGAGCGGACCGCTCGGCGATCACGGAATGGCCGTCATGGCCGCGAGAAACGGCCTGAGCACGACGGAGAGTTTCGCCAGTGATACCGGCCCTGTCCACCGACTTGTGGAGTCCGTCGTCGATCTCGGCGATGCGCTGCGATTCTTTCGCGATCCCACGCGTGGCGGCGCGGCGGCCGTACTCAACGAAATCGTTCGGAATCGAACAGTCGGCATTGTGTTGCGCGAGGTCGACATTCCGGTTTCGCCGGGCGCGCGCGGCGTGTCGGAATTGCTGGGAATCGACAAACTGCACGTCGCGTCGGAGGGACGGGTCATTGGCGTGTGCGCGCCGGATGCCGCGACTGATGTGTTGTCCAGGTGGCGCGCGAAACCCGAGGGCGCGGGTGCGTGCGTGATCGGACGCGTCACGGGAGACGCGGGACGCGTCATCCTCGAAACCGCGATCGGCGGACGACGGTTGGTCGATGTCCCGCAGGGCGAATTGTTGCCGAGGATCTGCTGATGCACGAGATCACGATCGCCTCCGAAATGATCCGCCAGATCGAAAAGATCATGGCCGATCGGGGCGTATCGCGGCTCGTCAGTGTTTCGGTCGAGGTTGGCGCCCTGTCAGGCGTGGAGCGTGAGCCGCTCGAGTTCTGCTTTCCGTACGCCGCGCGGGGAACGATGGCGGAGGATGCGCGGCTGTTCGTGACCGAGGTGCCGGTGCGCGTCCGGTGTGGCGCCTGCGGCACGGAGGGATCGCCCGAGTATCCCGCGGTCCTTTGCCCCGTGTGCGCGTCATACGACGTGGAAATCATCGGCGGACAGGACTGCGTGATTCGAAATCTGGAAGTTCGTTAGGGCGAGGGGGATCGGCCATGTGCCGGGACTGCGGTTGCGAGCAAGGAAACGAGCGAGCGTATTTTCACGGTCACGCCGACGCACATGGTAACGACCATGGGCATGCGCACGACCACCCCCATGCGCACGGCCACGACCATGCCCACGATCACGGAAACGGCAACGGCCTCGATCACCATCGCGAAGAAGGTGACGACAGGCACCGCATCGATGTCGAGATGCGCGTCCTCGCCCACAACGATCACCTCGCGGCTCACAATCGCGAGTGGCTCGATGCGCGCGGCGTATTCGCCGTCAATCTGATTTCGTCGCCCGGTTCCGGCAAGACGCTTTTGCTCGAACGGACACTCGAGCGCATGGCGCGACACGTCGCGTGTGCGGTCGTCGTGGGCGACCAGCAGACCGACAACGATGCGCGGCGGCTCGCGGGCAAGGGCGCGCCGGTGCGGCAGATCGAGACGAAGAGCTCGTGTCATCTCGATGCCGAGCGCGTGGGCGGCGTTCTGCCCGAGGTCGTCACCGAGGGCACGCGGCTGCTCTTCATCGAAAACGTCGGCAACCTCGTGTGCCCCGCGGCGTTCGAGCTCGGCGAACATTTCAAGATCGCCCTTCTCTCGGTCGCCGAGGGCGAGGACAAACCGATCAAGTACCCGGTCCTGTTCTCGCGATCGCCCGTCGTCGTGCTGACGAAGATGGATCTGCTGCCGCATCTCGATTTCGACATGGCGCGCTGCCGCAGAAACATCCGCACGGTTCGCCCCGACGCGAAGATCTTCGAACTCTCCGCTCGCACCGGCGAGGGAATGGAGTCGTGGACGGACTACCTTTTCGAACTGGCGAGGACGAAGTGACCGAGAAGGCCCGCCATTCCACGCTGTCGTTCGACTGGGGCGTTTCGACGTCCTACAGTGCGGACCTGCGCGCGCGGGAACTGGCGGATCGCGTCTGGTGGTTCATCACCATGCGCTGGATCGCGGCGGGCGTCTGCACGGCATTCGGCGTCGCCGATCTCGCGGGCCTCGTTCCCGGTCACATTCCGGTGGCGTACTTTCTGGTCGCCGCCGTCTTCCTCGCCGCCGGAAACGTCCTTTACTGCCGGATCACCAAGAGTCTGCTCGAGCCCGAGATCGACCGCGCCGGTCTGCGCATCCTTCTGATCTTCGAGATGATCGGCGATTTTGTCGCCCTATCTCTTCTCACGTACGCGACCGGGACGATTCAGACGCCGCTGCCGATGTTCTTCATCCTGCACGTGGTGCTGGCGACGCTGTTTTTTTCGCGACGCACTTCGCTCGTCATTACGATCGGCGCATGGCTTGGCGGTGTGATGCCGCTGATTCTGGAGTGGCTCGGCGTGCTCCCGATGATTTCGATCTTCGACAGTCCGTTCAAGCCATTCGTCCTCAAGGAACCCGCGGCGATGGCGGGATACGTCTTCGGATTCGCCGCGTGCTTGTTTGTCTCCTGGTACCTCGTCAGCGAGATCACAACGAGCCTCAAGCTCCGCGAGTCGCAGCTCGAAGATGCCTACGGCATGCTCAGCCGACTCGACCGCGAAAAGTCGCAGGCGACGCTCCGAGCCACGCACGAGCTCAAGGCACCTTTCGCGGCGATCAAAAGCTACGTGTACACGCTTCGCGACGGATACTGCGGACCCCTTCCCGAAAAGGCACAGTCGGTCGTCACGCGCATCGGCGAACGCTGCGACCGGCTTATGGAGAAAATCACCGCCATCATCCACTTGAGCAATCTCAAAACGCTCGTACTCACCGACATGCACTTTTCGCCGGTGAATCTGACGAAATTGATCGCCGACGAAGCGGCCGAGGCCGCACTGCTCGCCGAGCCGCAGAACATTCGCGTCGTCAACCACGCGGCGGACGAAGCGGAGGTATACGTCCTGGGTTCCGCCGAGTACCTGCACACGCTCTTTTCGAATCTCACGCGAAACGCCATCGACTATTCAACTCCCGGCGTCGACGTCGAAATCACCATGCGCATCAAGGCGAGGCGCGTGTCGGTGCGCGTGCGCGACCACGGCATCGGAATCCCCAACGAAAATCTCGGCAAGATTTTCGACGAACACTTCCGTTCGAACAACGCCGTCGCGCATCACCCCAACGGCACCGGCCTCGGCCTGCCCATGGTCAAGGAAATCGCGCGCCTGCACGGCGCCGTCATCCAGGTCAGTAGCGAACTCGGAAAGGGTTCCCATTTCACGGTCTCGTTCGACTCCGTCGAGCCCAATATTTGAGGGAGGATTCCATGGCCAAGATTCTGATTATCGACGACGATCAGGACATCATCGACAGCCTGACCATGATTCTGGAGGGCAACGGGCACCAGGTTCAGGTCAAAACCGACACCGACAACCTCGTCGCGTCGGTCTCCGAGGTCGGACCCGACCTCATCATTCTCGACATCATGTTCCCGGAGGATCCGCAGGCCGGATTCGTCGCCGCGCGCGAGCTGAACAAGAACGCGAAGCTGAAGAATATCCCGGTACTGCTGCTGTCGGCGGTCAACCAACGCAGCAACATGGCATTCGGGTTTTCCGATGCCGACATCAGCCCGGACTTCATGCCCGTCGAGGCGTTCATC
Organism: Deltaproteobacteria bacterium; assembly: GCA_020845895.1. Classification (NCBI taxonomy): domain Bacteria; kingdom Pseudomonadati; phylum Myxococcota; class Myxococcia; species Deltaproteobacteria bacterium. Next base: position 21,775 of record JADLEX010000121.1, read on the forward strand.
GAAAAGCCCGTCGAGCCCGACGTCCTGATCCGCAAGATCGCGGAGATGCTCGAGCCCACGCGCTCGGTCAACTGACCGCGCGACGTTCACGAAAAGCCCGGCCGCGCGCCGGGCTTTTCCGCGTCGCCGCGTTGGGGCAGACTGCTCCCCATGACGATCGACCCGCGACCGACGAGTCACCTCGCAACACATCGTTCCATCGCGTTCTGCGGATACTCCGGCTCCGGAAAAACGACGCTGCTTGTCGATCTCATCGGCGAACTCGTCCGGCGCGGACTTCGCGTCGCGGCCATCAAACACGACGCGCACGGGCTTCAGATCGATACGCCGGGCAAGGATTCCGACCGCCTCTTCCGCGCGGGCGCCAATGTCCATCTGCGCGGCCCCGGCGAGGGATTGATCCGCCATCACCGGGACGGCGACGACGATCTCGCAAGCGCCGTCGATCGCATGCGCGCGGATCACGACATCGTGCTGATCGAAGGGCACAAAGCGACGCCGTGGCCCAAGGTGTGGCTGCTGTCGCCCGGTGAAACCGAGCCGCCGCCGGACGTAACCCATGTCGAGTTGGTGCTTGCGCGAGACGAGCGGCGACTCGCCACGGTGCTTCCGTGGATCACGCGGCGTCTCACGCAGGAGTGGCTCGATACTCCCGTTCGCATGGGTGTCCTCATCGGAGGCGCGAGCCGCCGCATGGGCACGCCCAAACACCTGCTGGAATCGGGCGGCGCGACGCTGCTTGAGCGAATGGTCGCCTCGGCCAACGAGCGGGATCTTTCCCCTGTGCTGCTGGGCGCGGGCGAGATTCCGTCCTCCCTCGCCGGAGCGACACGACTGCCCGATCCGCCGGGATTTGCGGGGCCCCTCGCCGGACTCGTCTCGGCCATACGCTGGGACCCCGACTCCGCGTGGATCATCGCGGCCGTCGACATGCCGCGCGTCGACGTCACGTGCCTCGATTGGCTGCTCACGCAGCGCGCTCCCGGGCGAATCGGAATCGTCCCCATTATCGACGGCGAACCCCAATCCACGTTTTCCTTGTGGGAACCCATCGCGCGCGCGCACGTGTTCGATGGAATTCAAGACGGACGGTCTTCGATTCGCCGCCTCGCAGACGCACCGCGCGTGTATCGACCCGAGGTGCCGACGCATCTGCGGCCGCGGTTCGCGAACATCAACACGCCCGGCGAATGGGAGCGAATTCTCGCGGAAGACCGCGCGCACGAGTGAGATCCTTCCGCCCGTTTGTGCACTCGGATCTCGAAAACTTGCCGTCCGTCAAACTCGGCGTTAAAAGGAATTCGGCTTCGAATTGTCATGCCATCCGACGGGTCCTGCCATGCGCAAAGCCTACATCGAGGAACAGAAGAGTCGCCACGGACGCAAGGCTGTCGTGGTGCTGCCGGTGCACTACCCGCGCGAGATTCTGACGGCGATGAACGTACTCGCCGTCGAACTTTGGGGACCGCCGGGGCCGCCGCGCGGACCGGAAGCTGGACGGCTTCAAACCTACGTCTGCGCGGTCGTGCGCAACGCGCTCGCGTTCATCGCTTCGGGCGGCGCGGACGTCGCGGACGGCGCCCTGTTTCCCCACACCTGCGACTCGGTGCAGGGGCTCGCGACGCTCGCGCCGGATTTCGGCGGATGGAAGAAGCCCGCTTTCCGTTTTATCCATCCCAAGGGACCGCTGCGCGCCAGTTCGCGAGCGTTCATCCGCGCCGAAATGGTTGCGTTGGCCCAGTCGCTCGCGACGCTCGGTGTCGCACCGCCGACGGACGACGCACTCCGCGACGCGATTCGGCTGCATCGCGAAATCGACGCGCTCAAGTTGCGTCTTGCGGACCGGCGCGCGTACCTGCCCGTGAACGACGCCGACTACTACCGCGTCTTGCGGCGCGGCGAATTTCTGTGGCCCACGGATCACTTGAATGAGCTTCGGGACATCGAACGAAAGCTGCTCGACACGCCCGCGCAAAAAGGCATCCCCATCTTCATCACCGGATACGTACCCGAACCCATGTCGATCTTCGACGTGGTCGCGGAGGCGGGCGCCTACGTGGCGGGCGACGACTACGCCGCGGTCGGTCGTCGCGTGAACAGCCGCACCGAACTGGATCTCTCCGATCCCTGGGCCGCGCTCGTCGATCTCTACGACTCAGCGTCTCCCTGCCCGACGCACTCCGCCGAGCAGGCCCCGCGCCTCGCGCATCTCGACGCCATAATGCAGCGCTGCGGTGCGCGTGGCGTCATCATCCACGAACAGAAATTCTGCGAGCCGCAACTCTTCGATGTGCCGGCGCTACGTCGCCATTTCGGCGCGCACGGTATCCCCCAGCTTTACCTTGAAGGCGAACTCGAGTCCGACTTCTCCGGACAGGCGCGCACGCGGATCGAGGCGTTCATCGAAACCCTTTCCAGCCCCCGGAGCGCCGCATGATCACGAGACGCATTCAGTACGAGATCGCCGGCAATGTCGTGGGTCCGTTCCTCACGAGCCTCGACAAGTGGCGCAAGAAGCTGCGCCCAAAGAAGAAGGGGCCGAAAAAAGAGCACCCGTTCGGACCGCCGCTGGAATCGGTGAACCGCCTGAAGGACATCATGACGCGCTACTACTTTCAAGGCCGCTATGCCGATGGCGCGGTGCCGGTGGCCTGGGTGACGAGCGGTTTTCCGGTCGAGATTTTTCGCCCGCTCGGGTTCTGGACGGTCTATCCGGAAAACCACGCGGCGATCTGCAGCGTGCAGCGCGTTGTGCCGGAGCTCTCCGATGTTGTCGAAAAAGAGGGCTACGCGCGCGACCTGTGCGGATACGCCCGCGCCGACATCGGCTCCGTCATGACCGGCAAAACGCCCGTGGGCCGGTTGCCGAAGCCCGACCTGCTCGCGTGCTGCACCAACATCTGCCAGACCGTCCTCTATTGGTATCGCGCGCTCGCGGAGCACTTCAAGATTCCTCTGGTGCTCATCGACACGCCGTACGTGTACGGCGAGGCGCCGGAACACCATCGGCAGTACGTCAAGGATCAACTCCTCGAACTGCTCGAGGTGGCGCAAAAGATCACCGGAAAGACAATCGAGCCCGAGGCCCTCGCCGAGGTCACGCGAAAGGCGAATATCGGGTCGAAGCTTTGGGGTCGCTGCCTCGACGCGAGCAAGAACAAGCCCGCGCCGTGGACGGGGTTCGACGAGTTTTTCCATATGGCGCCGATCGTGTCGCTGCGCGGCAGCGACGAGTGCAACGACTACTATCGGGGTCTCGCCGAGGAACTCGAGGACCGCGTGAAGCGCGGCGTCGGCGGCTTGAAAAAAGAAACGCACCGGCTGATGTGGGACAATCTGCCGATCTGGTTCAACGTGCGCGGCATGTCGGATCTGCTCGCCCAGAACGGATTCAACTTCGTGTGCACGACGTACACGAACGCGTGGTACGAGGCCGGCAAGGTCATCGACGAGCGCGACCCGATGGGCAGCGCGGCCAAGGCGTATACCCACATCATCCTCAACGAGGATCTGCCCAAGCGCCTGTCGCTGATGAAGCGCCTCGCCCGCGAGTACGACGTGGTGGGCGCGGTGCTGCACAGCGACCGCTCGTGCAAGCCCTACTCGATCGGACAATACGACCTGAAAGACCGGCTCCAGGCCGAGGCGAATATCCGCGTGATGGTGCTCGAGGCCGACCACGCCGACCCGCGTGCGTTTTCCGCCGAGCAGGCCGACAACCGGCTGACCGCCTTCATGGAGAGCTTCGCTTGACGCGGCCCGCGGCGATCGGCGTCGATGTCGGCAGCACGACGTGGAAGGCGGTGGTGCTCGATGCGTCGGGAGACGTGCTCGATCGTATCGTCGAGATCGGCAATCCGCGCATCGAGGAACAGACCACCAAGAATCTGGCCGTGCTGAAGGAACGAACCGGCGCGGCGACCGACATCCCCGTCGGCGCGACCGGCTACGGGCGCAAGCGCGTGGCGGCGAGCCGCGTGCTCACCGAGATCACGTGCCATGCCAAGGGCGCGTTCCGCGTGATGCGCAGCGCGGGAATTCTCATCGACATCGGCGGGCAGGACTCGAAGATCATCCACGTCGAGCCGGACGGCCGAGTGCGCGATTTCGCGATGAACGACAAGTGCGCCGCGGGAACGGGACGATTTCTCGAAGTCATCCTCGGGCGTCTGCATGTCTCCTTCGACGACGCCCCCGCCCTGGCGGCGCGCTCGATGCGGTCCGTCGCCGTGTCGAGCACGTGCACCGTCTTCGCCGAGAGCGAGGTGATCTCGCTCGTCGCGCAGGGCGAGAGCGTCGAGGGCATTGTCGCGGGGTTGCACGCATCTCTGGCGAGCCGCATCGCCTCGCTGGCGGGCAAATTCGCGAACGGCACGTCAATCTGGATGAGCGGCGGCGTCGCGCTCAATTCGGTCATGGTCGACGCGATCAGCAAGGCCATGGGCGCGAACGTGCGAGTGCTGCCCGAACCGCAGTTTGTCGGCGCGCTCGGCGCGGCGCTCTCCGTCCTTCCCTGAGGCTCACCCTTTCAGAATCGGATACGTCACGCCGCCCTTGGGAAAGACCAGTACGCGGGCCGGACCGCGCGCCGCGGCGTGCGTACGCGCGCGCAGCGCGTCGAGCGACGCGTGAATCTCGAAGAATGGGATCTTCTTCGTAAACTCGGGAGGGACGTTCGGCGAATAGAAGTAGATGTCGTTTCGCTGAAACGCTTGCAACGCGAAGTAAATGAAGTAGAGGTCCTCTTCCCGCAAACCGAACGAGAACTTGCCGATGAGCGGCAGGAGCGCGTACGAAAGCGCGCGCACCGTCTTTTTGCCGACGTGCAGCTTCTTCGTCGGCAGCGGTGAGTCACCAAGTCCCTGCTCGGCGGCGATGAAGTTGATCATCATTCCGCCGCGTCGCACCGCGCGGATCGTGTTGGCGAGCGCCTTGAGCCCCTGACGCAAATCGATGTCCATCGGCGCGCTGCCGGTGATGAGAATGTCCCCGGGCGCGTCGATCTCGACCCCGAAGATCCGCTCGGAGGTCCTGATCCCCTCCCGGTGCGCGGCGACGGCGTCGCCCGCCGCGATTTCCACCACACGCAACTTGCCGTCGAGCACGGCATTCACGACGAATACCGTCGCCTGAAGCATGCGACCGCACTCTTCGAGATCGCAGCGCATCGGGTTCGTCTCGGGGCGGCTTCCGACCATGTTGAAGGTGGATGGTGTGGTGTTGAGGGCGTGATTCGCCGCGATCGTGACCCGGCCCGCCACGCCGGGAAAGATGTTCTTGTAGCCGCCGCCGAACCCCGCGATCGTGTGCGGTTCGATGCAGCCCATGCTGAGGACGAGGTCCGCCTCCGCGACGAGGCGATTCACCCACACCTCCGAGCCGCGCGAGGTGCGCCCGAGCCGCACGAGGTGGTCGCCCGGCGCGCTGTCGTGATTCACGCATCGGTATCGCGACGCGCCCCACGAGCCGATCTTGGTCGCGATTTCGTCGTCGGTCATGGGCCGATGCACGCCGAGCGCCGTCAATACGATGATGTTCTCCGGTTTCGCGCCCGCGGACTCAACCGTTTCCATGACGGGCTGGAAAAACTGGTCGACGGGCGTCGGACGCGATACGTCGTCCACGACGACGACGACCGTCTTCGCGCGGCGCGCCATTTGCTCCAGCGGCGGAGAACCGTGTGGCTTCGCGATCGCGCGGCGAACTTCCGCGGCCACGTCGGCACTCGGCGTCACCGCCCGCGGCTCGCACACGCCGACGAGTTCCCAGTTCGGCGCGAGCGGAAACTCGACCTCGCGGTCCCGGCCAAAGGGGATGCGTACGATTTCACCCGACATGACGCACCTCGTATTGCGTCTCGACCATATCCGTTCCGGGGCGGACCGACAACGCGGCCTCGCGCGGTCAACTTGTCGTGAATTCCCACGGGAACTATTGTGCGTTCGTCTCGATTTCGGGAGTCGTCCATGACGTCTTGGAAGAACGTTCTTTGGGTAGCGGCACTGGTTGCACTGGCCACCGGTTGCGGTTGCGGCGACGATGACGACGATTCCGGCAGTCAAGGAGATGACGACGCCGGTCCCGATGACGATGCCGACGACGATTCCGCGGACGACGATACCGGCGACGACGACACGTGGCCTCCGCTCCCCGATGATGACGCCGACGACGACACGGGCGACGACGACCTTCCTCCCCTGCCCGATCCCAGCTATGGATGGATCCTGCTCGACTCCGATCGCGCGCACGTCTCGTGGGTGCTGAATCAGGCAGCCGACTACGGGATCGATCACATACAGCTCTCGCACGATCTCATCATGGACATCGACGAGATCAACGAAGACGCCGGTCACGCGGCGACACTGCGGGACATCGCGCAGGAAGCGAAGTCGCTGGGGCTCGAGGTGTGGGTCTGGTCGCACGAATTCGCGCGCGAGAGCTATCTGCTGTGCGTGGACCCCGCGGACGATCTGTGGGTCCGCCGCGCCCAGGCGTATCGCGACGCACTCGAAACCATTCCCGAAATCGACGGCGTGATCCTGATGTTCGGGTCGGCCGAGGTCGAGCCGTGGTACGCCGTGTGCCTGTGCGAGTGGTGCTTCGAGCAACCCGACACCGGTAACCCGGTGCTCGATGTTATCAACTCCCGCCCGGTCGACCGACTCATGCAAATCTACGACACGGTCGGCGGCGTGGTAATGGGCGAGTTCAGCAAGAAGCTGCGCGTGCGCACCTTCATGCACCAGCCGCTGGAGATTCTCTGGCTTGGCGAGTCGCTGCGCGCGTATCCAAACTACGATCTGTCGGTGATGACCAAAGACGTGCCGCAGGATTGGCAACCTTATTATCCGGACGATCCGCTGATCGGCGATGTCGGCCACCGGCACCAGATCATCGAGATGGATCTGGGCAACGAGTACTGGGGTCAGAGCCGCATTCTGAACGGGCAGGTCGACTACATCGCGGGACGCTGGGCGTACGACAAGGCGCACGGCGCGCTCGGCGCGGCGGCTCGCATCGAGCGGGGATCGGCACATGCCTTCGGCAATCCGAACGAGATCAACATTTACGCCTACAGCCGCATCTTGATCGACGGCGCAAGCCCGGACGAGATCCACCGCGAATGGTTCGATGCGAAATACGGAATCGACGGTGACTCCGCCGAGGCCGACGTCCTGAAGCGGATCTTCCGCACATCGCACGACGCGATGCGCAAGATGTACTACACGCTCGGCATGTGGACGCTGGTGAAGGGGTCCGACGTGCCGGGCAGCGCGCGTTTTCCCGAGCAGCTCGTTTCGCGCAACACGGCGTATTACGACGGCGACTGGTGGGAGACGTCCGAGGATCTCGCGTTTCCCGACGAGCAGACGCTCGCCGATCTCTGGCAGGAAGCGAGCGAGGCCATCGAAATCGCGCAGGACAATCTCGACGCGATCGAATCGATCGAGCCCGCGTTCACCGATCCCGCGCAATACGACGAACTGCACGCCATGCTCGCGCTTCACCGAGACGCGTGCGTCGTGTGGCGGCACGTCAAGGACGCGATGTTCCGCTACATGTACTCGCAGCGCGGACACGCCGACCAGATGCCGATCATCGAATGGGATCTCGAACAACTCGCCGACCTCGCCGCCGCGATCGATCTCACGTGGGGCGCGGGCGCCTCGCCCGTGCGCCCCGGCGATATCCTCGATTTCATCGCCGATCTGCGCGACGGAGCGCCGGACATCGTGGACGAGACCCCCGTCGATCAACCGCTGCTCGCCGATATCGAAGCCGAGGATCTCGGCGGCGGCGAGTGGCGAATCACGTGGGAGAGCGACGTCGCGACGACATCCCGGGTCGAATGGACGCGAAAGCTGCCGATCTATTCCGATGATAGTGGCGAAGTCGGAGGTCTGACGACCGCGCACGAAATCACGATCACGGTCGATCAGCCCGGGCGATGGTTCTTCCGCGTCAGCGGCGAAACCGGCGGCGACGCGCTGCTGCGGTCGGGCGATTATCGACTGGGGCTGGAAGACGAGGGCTGACGCGCGACGATCGCGTTGATTCTTCGCACGTAAGCGTCGGCATCGAACCTTCGCCGAAGTCCCTTGTCGTTCATGTACCGCACCTTGCCGAAGACCGACCGCTCGGCCCACGGTCGATCGTGCAACCCGAAACACCACGCGACACCGGCGTAGCCATTGGGATCGCGCCCGTCGAGTTCGTACTTGTCATTGAGGCGCACGGCGATATCGAACGCCGTCGCCGGATTGCGCGACCATTCAAGGATCTTCTTTCCCCAGTACATGCGCATGTAGCCGTGCATCTTGCCCGTGTGGATCATTTCGAGTTGCGCGGCATTCCAGTAAGGATCGTGCGTGCGCGCCGACTCGAACTCCTCTTCGTCGTAAACGTACTCCCGTGCGTCGTCCTCGTGATCCGCGAGCGTACGCCTGGCCCAGTCGGGTAGGCACGAAAGTTGGTCGTAATTCTCGCAACGCTCCGAGAAATTGATCGCGAGTTCCCGCCGCACCACCAGCTCCTCGAAAAACGACTTTGCACTCTCCGACCCGTGGCGCCAAGCCTCCATGGCAACTTGAACCGGCGATATCTGGCCGAAGTGGAGATATGCGCCCAGGCCGGATTGTCCGTCCGCATTCGGATCGTTTCTCGCATCGGCGTATTCGTCGATCCCGCGTTCCATAAACTGCCGGAGCCGATCTTGCGCCGCAAACGGTCCCGGCGCGGCGCCCTCGATTGGCGCGACCGAACGATCGCAACGCAG
>JADLEX010000122.1 GCA_020845895.1 Deltaproteobacteria bacterium
CTCGCGTATGTCGGCGCACTTGCCTTCGACGACCATCTTTTCAACATGGCGATCACGACGTTTGCCGTCGCACTGCTCGTCGCCTCACACGGAATGCGTCGATGGCCGCTTGCGATGGCGGCGGGCGCGGCCTGCGGCATCACGTTCCGCTACGCCTTCGTGCCCTCGAACGGCCTGCTCGCGCTCGGCACGGCGCTCGGCGCGTCGTCCGGTTTCGCACTTCAGACGCTCGCCGAGCATCAATGGCGACCTCTTCACGCGTGGCGGCGCGTCCGTTTGCGCTGGACGACGCCCGAGGCCGTCGCGACGCGGCGGGGCGCGGTCGCGTGGCTCGCGGCACTTGGCGCGAGCGCGTTTGCCTTCACGCGCTACAACTTCGTCGATCTCCACTATTACACGTCGGAAATCGAGCACGGACCGGCGGCGACGCTCTCCGACTGGTTCACGCAGATTCCGGCCTACGCCGCGATCCTCGTCGCGCATTTGCTCGGACCCGTAGTGGCGCTCGCCGTCGCGCTCGGGTTTTGGCGGCTCTTTCGCGACCGCCACGATTCGCGCTGGGTGATGGCGGCATGGTTCGCCGTTCCGCTCGTCGTGCTCTCGCTCGTCGTGAAGAAAAACGCGTACTACATTTATTATGCGGCGGTCGCGGCTGTTCCCGTGGCGGGTTACGGCCTCGCGCGGTTCGGAAACGGGCGCTGGGCATCGGGAGCGCGCGCGGCGGTCGCGTTGCTGCTCGTCGCGTCGATCGGGCGTGCGTTACTGGCCGACGCGCCCCGGCCCGGCGAGGGGATCTGGGCGAACGTGTTTCAGGAGGCGAGCGCGCACGTGCTGCAAAGCCCCAGATCATTCGATGCCCGCGAGTCGCACCTGCCCGTGCCGGGACTCGTGCGGGCGATGCGCCGCGCTCACCCCGAACTTTCGCATCCCACGTTGCTCGTCCTGGGTTCGGCCGATCTGATGGAGCGGATGCGTTACGGGATCCTCGCCGAAGACCCGCGCGTGGCCGTGCGCAATCCGATGCTCACGCCCGAGCCGGTGGAACTCGCTTCGGTGGCCGCGATCATGACGCCGTGCGGACTCGGTGAACTCGGCAGTCTCGCGTCGGCGCTCGCGGCGCTTCCCCGCGAGAACGATCTGGCGTCCATCGATGAAACGCGCGGCGCGGCTTATCGCGCGATGGTCGACGGGCTGCGCCCTTTCGCCGACCGATTCGCACCGTTCGCCCGCTCGGGCTACGGGTGTTTTCATGTCCGAACGCCCGACTGAGCCCGCCGGCGAATCGCGTCGCGCCCACATGATCGCGGCGGCGGTCACGATCGCGTCCATCTTCGTCGCAGCCGGGGGCGTGACGTGGTGGAACGCGCAAACGCAGCCCGTCTTCGCCGCGCGCCCGCACTCGGTGCTCGGTTTCGTCGCGCAAAACGCGACGTGGCCCGACTACGCCACGCAGCAACACGCGCCGCGCAACGCGCCCATCATGCGCGCAGCCGCGCGTGGCGCTCGCGCGTTCGGCGGTTCGTATGCGGCGCAGATGCTGCCGCAGACCGCGCTGCTCGCGGTCCTCATCGCCGTTTGCGCATGGATCGCGGCCCGCGTCGCAGGGCCATTTGCGGCAGGCCTCGCCGCGATCGTCTGCGCCGTCACGCCCGCCAATCTGCTCGCCGCGCTCGCGTTCGACGACCAGCTCTTCAACATGACGGCGACGGCGATCGTCGTCGCGCTCCTCGTCGAGGCGACGCGCACCGGTCGCGCGTGGATCGCACTGGTCGCCGGCGGCATCGGCGCGATCGTGTGGCGATTCGCGTTCGTGCCGTCGAACGGCGTGCTCGCGCTGGGGTGCGTCGCGTGCGCGTGCACGGGGATGTTCGCGGATCTCGCGGTCGCGCGGCGCGCGGGCGCGGCGTCGGCTTCGACGAAGGCGCGGCTGGCGCGTCCGTGGGTCGTCGCGATGGCCGCGTTTGTCGCCGCGCTCGCGGGCGGGATCGCGCTCGGCGAATTCGCGCGCGAATTGCCGCTCGACTACTACTCGCGCGAAGCGATCAACGTGCCCGCCGCGGCGAGCGGAGCGGCGGATACGGCGCGGGGTCTTGCGCTCTACGCCGCGCGGATGTGGCGCACCGATCTCGGCCCCGTGCTTTGCGCGGCGCTCGTGCTCGGCGCGATCGGTCTCGCGCGCTCCGGATCGCCGCACCGATTCGGATTGCTGGCATGGCTCGTCGTGCCGCTGGTCGTGCTCTCCGCGATTCCAAAAAAGAATGCGTACTACATTCTACCCGCGCTGGCGGCGGTCCCGATCGTCATCGGCGCGGGAATCGCGGCCTGGCCACGTGTGCTTCGCATCCTCGCGGGTGCGGCGTGCGTGCTGGGCGCGGGCGCGCTTTCCGTCGCGTGGTTCACGGGACTCGTCGCGAACGAGCCGCTTTCGGGCGAGTGGACGCGGCACTTTCAGGAAGCGCCGAATTTTTCGCCCGGGCCGCCGCAGATCGGCGCCGCTCCCGAGGCGAAGACGGCGCGCGCGCTGGTGGACGACATCCGCCGCGCTCGGCCCGACGACTGCCCGCGCCTCGTGATCGTCGCGCCCGGCAATCAGACGCGGCATTTCATGAACGCACTCACCTGGTTCGTGCTCGATGCCGATCCGCGCATCGCGCTCGCGGAGATCGGGCACGTGCGCCGCGTGCCGTTCGAGGACGGCGCGCCGCTCCTCGTCGCCTTCGGTCGCGACGAGATGACGGTTCCGCCGATCGGGGAATTGAACGAGTACGCGCTCGATCAGTCGCGCGGCGAATCGCCCTTCGGACGCAGCGGCGCGGCGCAGTATCTGACGGGGGTGCTTTCGTCCGGCGCGCCGCGCGAGGTCGCGCGAACGGAGCGCTACACGCTGTGGTCGCTCGGCGCGGCGGCAGTCGCGACCTGCCCGAGCGTGGTTCCGTGACGCACGCACACGATCCCTTGCGTGCGGCGCGAAACGATCGGCAAGATGCCGCCATGAATTTCCACGGCGCAAACGCACCCCGGCCCGAGCCGAGGCGCGCCCTCGCGGCGCTCGCCGTAGTGTTCTTTGCCGCGGGTTGCGCGGCATCGGTCGCGGTGTGGAACGCGCGCACGCAGCCGGTCTTCGCGCACCGCCCGCACCCCGTCACGGCGCAGGCGGTGATGTTTGCGAATCCCGGCGCGGACGACGACCTGCTCGCGGCGATTCCCGCCGCGTGCCCGCTTTTCGTGATCAGCAAACTCGCGCTCGCGGGGAGCGAGGTGACGTATCCCCGCGTCGCGGCGGGTCAACCGGTGCTGCTGGCGTTGCTCGTGATCGTGCTCGCGGGAGTCGCGTGGCGCATCGGCGGTGCGCGCGCGGCGGTCGCGGCGGCGGCGATCGCGGCGGCGACACCCGTCGTCTTTCTCGCGGCCATCGGATTCGACGACCACCTCACGCTCATGTTGGCGGCGGCGACCGGGCTGCTCTTCCTCGCGGGTGACCGCCCCTTCGCGCGACTCTGGCCCGCCATCGGCGCGGGGTTCGCGATCTGCGCGGCGCTGCGTTTTGCGTTCGTATCCAGCAGCGGACTCGTCGCCGCGTCGGTCGTCGGCGCGTGCGCGGGAGCGCGATTCGTTCACGAGGTGTTTGCAACGCCGTCGGCACGGCGTGGGGCGACGCTGACGCACGCGGTCGTCGGCGTTGCCCTCATGGCGGCGGTCGTCTTCGTGGTCGCGCGTCGCGACGGCGGATTCGCGTATCTCGCGCCGTCGTATCTCGGCGCCGAAGCCGGGCACGCGCCGCCGGGGCTCGCACGCAACCTGCTCGCCTATCCGTACTTGATGGGGCGATACCACCTGGGACCGATCGTCACCGCACTCGCTCTGGTAGGCATGTGGCGGGCTGTGGATCTGTGGCGGGCTGCGCGCGAGCGCGACGCCCGGGCGATCGCCGTGGCCGTCGCATGTCTCGCGCCGCTCGCGGTGCTCGTCGCGATCCCGAAGAAAAACCCCTACTACCTCTTCGCGCTGCTCACCGCGGCGCCGGTGCTGGGCGGATTCGCGTGGTCGCGGATGGCGAATTCGCTCGCGCGCACGGTCGCAGGCGTCTTCATCGCCCTCGGCATCGGGCTCGTGCAATGGGGTCTGTGGCGCGGCGATCCCGAGGCGCGACCCGCGCCGGGATTCGAGGACTACATCCACGAGCCCTCGTCGTTCGCGCTGCATCGACCCGACGACCGCGAACACCCGGACCGCGCCGAGGCGCTGCGCATCACCGAGGCGTTCGCCGCGATCGGCGTGAAGCCACCGGCGACGATCCTCGTCCCCGGCAGCGTCGCCGTGTTCGACGAGCTTCGATATTTCCTGCTTGCCGTCGATCCGCGCTGGCGCCTTTACGTGGCGCTGCCCGCGGCGAGCCCGCCGATGCGCGAACCCGTCGCCGTTCTGCGCGAGGCGGGTGAGCGCGCCGACGCCCCGGTCGGCGATGCGATCGAAGCCACCGCGCGGATGATCGAGGAAGACGAACGCGTCGGCACGGACCACGGCGGCCGACCCGCGTTTCTTCGGCGGCTCGCGCATGACGTTCCCGAATGGCGGCGCATCCACCGCTCGGAGCGGTACGTCGTGGATGTGCCCGAGTTCGTGGCGGCAGCGGCCGCGACGGCGGGACCATGACGGCGACGACGTCGTCCCCGGAATCCGGCGTGCGCAGCAAGCGCATCGCGACGTTCGCCGCACTGGCCGTCTTTGTGCTCGCGCTCGCGGCGGCGCTTGCGTGGATCGAGCGCTGGAACGCGTGGACGAATCCGATCTTCGCCGCGCGCCCGCACCCCGCGCTGCCGCACGCGTTGCTGCACCATCACATGCAGCCCGAGTCCGATCTGCTCTACGCGCTCCCCTGGGAGTCGCCGCTCTTCGCCGTCACCGACGCGGTGATCGATCGCTTCGGCCGCACGTATTCGGCGATCATGCGTGCGCAATATCTGTTCTACGCGCTCGCCGCGCTCGGTCTCGCCGCGGCGGCCTGGGCGCGTGCCGGTGCGCGCATGGGCGCGTTCGCGGGGCTGCTCGCGCTCGCCGCGCCGGTGCCGATCGCCGCCGCGCTCGGCATGGACGACCACGCCCTCATCCTTGCATTGGCGGCCTGGAGCCTGTGCGCGATGGTCGTCTCCGAACGGATGACACGACCCGCTCCCGCCCTCGTCGCCGGTCTGCTCGCCGGGCTCGCGATGCGCTGGGCATTTGTGCCGAGCAGCGGTTTGCTCGCGGTCGCGACGATCGCCTGCGCGGCGGGGTGCGACGCGCTCGCCGGTGCGGTGGATCGCTACGGAGGCGTGCGCGCGTGGTGGCGGATGCGAAGGCGGCCCGAGGCGTGGCGAGCGGTCATCGGCCTCGGCGCGATGATGGCGGCATTCGCCGTCGCCGCGTGGTGGCGCTCGCCCAACCCCCCGCTGCAACTCGGTTACTACTCCGCCGAGGCGGGCGAATCGGCCGCCTTCGGCGCGGGTGCGTGGCTTGCCGGCGTCCCCGCGTACGCGCTGCTCGCCGCGCGGTTCCAGCTCGGCCCCGTGCTCGCGGCCACGACGTGCGTCGCGCTGGTCGTGCTGTGGCGAACGCGCCACGACGACCGCGCGCTCGTGACGGGGTGGATCCTCGTGCCGATCCTCGCGCTCTCGCTCGTTCCCAAGCGAAACGCGTACTACGGCTGGTGCGCGCTCCTGGCCGCGCCGTTCGCGATTTCGCTGCTGGTCGCGACGATCGAAAAAACATGGGCGCGGGTCGGTCTCGCGGTGGCAATCGCCCTTGGCGCGATGTCATGGTCCGTCGCGCGGATGCTCGCGCCCGAGCCGAACGTGCCCGGATCGGCGACATTCCGCCACTTCGAACAAAGCTCCATGTACGTGCTCACGCGGCCCGACTTCACCATCGAGGGCGCGCGCGCCCCCGAGCGCGCCATGCTCGATGCGCTGCGCGAACGCCTCGGCGCGGACGAGCGCGTGCTCGTCGTGCTCCTCGGCACGCAGGAGCCTTTCGAGCAACTGCGCTATCATCTGCTGATGCGGGATGCCGACGCGCAGCTCCACATCCTCGCGCTTGCGGGGCGCAATCCACCGGACGACGCGCGGCCGTTTTTCGCCGAGGTCGCGCCGTCGCGCGGCGTTGCGCGGCCCTTCGCGGATGTCGTGAGTGACGCGATGGAGCGCCTGCGTCGCCAGTTCGGTTCCGAAACGCCGATCTCGCACCCGACGATGGGGTACCTGCAACGGCTGGCGGAGCACGCGGGCGAGGTTGAACCGGCGTACATCGGCGAGCGAATCGTGGTGTACGACCGGGCCGGGGGCGCGCCGTGACGGACGAAACGCGGGAGCGCCCAATGCGCGAGGCGGCGCTATGCGCCGTCGCGGTTGCGGTCGTCATCGTCGTCGCGCTCGTGACGTACGACGCGTGGAATCGTCGCACGCAGCCGATCTTCGCCGTGCGTCCGCACCCCATGCTCCCCGCCGCCATGCAGGAATTCATCCGGCCCGGTTACGGCGAATATTCGGCGGTGGTGCCGCGCGACAAGGCGTTGCTCGTATGGACGTCGTTCGCCCTGCGGCATTTCGGCGGCGACTACGTCGCGCTCATGCGGGCGCAACTTGCGGTGCTTGCGCTGCTCATCGCCCTCGCGGCCGTCGCCGCGTGGCCGGGCGGCGGGGCCGCCGCCGCGATCGCCGCCGGAGCGTTCGTCGCGTTCGCACCGCTCACCGCCGAACTCACCCTCGCCTTCGACGATCACCTCTTCAATGCGGCGGGCGTCTTCGTCGCGCTCGCGCTGCTCGCGTGGTCCGACGGCGGCCGGCGCCGGCTGGTCATGCTGGCGGCGGGGCTCGCGGCCGGGGCGGTGCTGCGCGGCGCGTTCATCCCGTCGAACGGCCTGATCGCGCTCGCGACGGTTGTCTTCGGCGCACTGGGTCTCGCGGCCGAGCACCTCGTGCGCGAACGAAAGTCCATCACTCACGTGGTCGCAACGCGCCACGCCGATTCGATGCGCGACCTCATCGCGCGACCCGCCCTCGGCGCGCTCGCGATGCCGGCGGGCTTCGCGCTCGTCGCCGCGTCGATCTGGGCGTCGGGCCGCATTCAGCCGGGCTACTACGCGGGCGAATGGTCCCGCGCGTTTCTGCCCGACGAACTCATCCCGCACACGCCCGGCGCGGTCTGGGCGTATCCATGGCTCGTGTTCCACGAGCAACTCGGACCGGTCGGCACGGCGTTCGTGCTGACGGGGCTCGCAGCGGTCGTCGCGTTTCGCCCGCGCGGAATGGGCCTGTGGATCGGCGCGTCGCTTGTCCCGTTCGCGCTCGTCGTCGCCATCGCGAAGAAGAATCCGTACTACGACGTGTATGCCGTGCTCGCGATGTTGGGGCTGGGCGGGCTCGGCCTCGCGGCGATCCCCCGTCGCGCGGTGCGCGCGGTCCTGATCATCGTCTTCGTCCTCGCGGGCGCGGCGTTCACCGGGCACCGGCTCTTCACGGGGCGGACGATCGAGGGCACGCCGCTCGTGATGTATCACTTTCAGGAGCAACCGGGTTTCTGGCTGAACACGCCGCGCACCGAGCCCTGGCCCGAGGACGACGCGGCAACGCGCATCGCCGCCGCGATTCGCGAGATCCGGCCGGCCGGCGACGCGCTCGTCCTCGTCGTGGATGAGACCGTGGTCATCGAACGCGTCGAGCGTCTGCGGTATTTTCTCGCGACGCGCGATGCGCACCTCACGCTCCTCGTCACGCAGACCGCGCAGGCGCTCCCGTGGCGCGACCCCGCGCCGCTCGTGCTGCACATCCGCGTCGGAGACGCCGACGCACCGACGCCGCGAGCGTTGCTCACGAAGGGCGCCGATTATCACCGCAATCCGCGCAGTGCGTTCGCCGACGCGGGCGGGCTCGCGTATCTCGACGATCTCGCACTCCGGGCCGACGTGATGACGACGCTCGACGAAGGGGACTTCTGGGTACTGTACGGATTCGCGCCATGACGGAAGCGCGCGCGGATCGCACGCCCGCCTCCGGCCCGCCGATGTGGGCCGTGCTCGTCATCGTCGCGGCCATCGTCGCCGCCGCCGCCCTGTTCGCATCCTGGTGGAACGCGGCTACGCAACCCGTGTTCGCGGCGCGCGCGCACCCCGTTCTGCACCGCGCGCTGCTGCACGAAAATTCGGCCGCGCCTTACGAGCTGTCGAGCATGGTGCCGGACAATCGCCCACCGGTCCTGGAACTCGCGCGCGTCATGACGTCGCGATTCGGACGCTCGTACCGCGCGATCATGGCCGCGCAAACGACGTGGCTGGCGCTGTGGATCATGCTCGCCGCCGCGCTCGGTTTCGTGCTCGCCGGGCGCGGGGCGGCGATCGTCGCGTCGGCGCTCGCGGCGGCGACGCCGATGGCCTGGGTGTGCGCGCTGGGCTTCGACGATCACCTCTTCAACCTCGTGCTCACCATGGCCGCCGTGCTCGCGCTCGCGCTTTCCGATCGGCTGACACGCCCCGTCGCGGCGCTCGCCGCCGGAGCGCTCGCCGGCCTCGCGATCCGTTACGCGTTCATCGCGTCGAACGGGATTCTGACGGCGGGCGCGGTGCTGTGCGCGGCGGGCGGATTGGTCGCGGAGGATCTCGCCGCGCGTCGCCGCCATCTCGCGGCGAGCCTGCGCGGAGGCGTCGGACGAATTCCCCGCGAACTCCGGCCGCAACTCGTGGGCACGGCGTTCCTGCTGGTCGGCCTCGTCGCGGGGCTGTGGCGCGCGGATCTCGCGTCGCAGGCGGCATTCGGCTACTACGCGGGCGAGGTCGGCAACTCACCCGCGCGCGGCGCGCTCGACTGGCTCATCGCCCTGCCGATCTATCTCGACATCAGCGCGCGGCATCTGCTCGGCCCCGCGATGTTCATCGCGACCGTCGTCGGTCTCGTCGCGCTCGTGCGATCCGCCGCGCCGGGGCGCGGGCTGCTCGTGGCGTGGTTCGCCGTGCCGGTTGTCGCGCTCTCAGTCTTTCCAAAGAAGAATCCGTATTACATCTACGCCGCGCTCGCCGCCGCACCGGTCATCGTCGCGGCGGTGCTCGCGCGCGTTCGGCCCGATGCCCGTCGGCGCGTCGTCACCGCGGTAGTGATCGCCGCGTGCTCCGCGTGGACGGCGTGGCATGCGACGCGCGGCGGCGATGCCGAAATGCCGAAACTCTTTGCGGCGTACACCTTTGAGCAGGGCGCATACGTGCTTCGCGCGCCGGTCACGAAACCGAGCCTGGAGCGGGCCGAGGCGGATGCGATCCATTCCGCCGCGCGGGCGCGCCGTGCGCCGGGCGATGCGCTGCTCTTCATCGTGCCCGGCGCGGTGGGGCCGATGGAGGAGCTTCGCTACTTTTTGCAGGAGCACGACGCGGCGGCGCGCGTGTTCGCCATCGCCCTCGCCGAGATCACGCCGCCGACGGACGTGTCGCCGTTCCTGCTCGTGCCGCGCGGCGCGTGGGACGCGGCGGGCGAGCGCGGCGCGGCGGGCGTGATCGACGACTCGGTCGCGTACGTCCTGCGCAAGGTGGAGAAGACGCACGACGCGATGGGGCAGATCGAGACCGCGGGGGATCCCGTCGCGCGGGCCGAGTATCTGCGCGCGCTCGCGGGCGCAGCTTGGGCGGTCGTGTACGAGTCGGATCGCTACGTGCTGCTCGATGGAGGCGTTTCGTGACCGCGCCGCTCTCCCGACGTAAGCGCGAACGCGTATTTGCGTGGCTCGGCGCGGCGCTCGCGCTCGCGGCGGCGATTGCGGCGATGCACGCGTTCAATTTGCGCACGCAGCCGGTTTTTGCGCAGCGCGCGCATCCCATCCTGCATCAGGCGGCGCTCCACGCGCATCCCGAAATCCCGCGCGAGCTTTCGAGCATGGTGCCGGACAACGAGCCGCCGCTCTTTCGCCTCTCGAACCTCACGTCCGCGTGGCTCGGCGACAACTACGCCGCGTATATGGCGGCGCAGCTCGTTCTCTTCGCCGCGTTCGTCGGCGCGTGCGCGGCGATCGGATTTCGCGTGCGCGGCCGTCGCGGCGCGGCGTGGACGGCCGCATTCGCCGCGTGGCTGCCGGCGGCGCACTTCGCGGCGCTCGGCTACGACGACCACCTGTTCAACATGACGCTCACAGCCCTCGCCGTCGCGTGCGTGATCGGTGCGCGGGGAGCGCGGCTCGTCGCGGGTGCGTTTCTCGCGGGCGCGTTCGCGGGGATCGCCCTGCGTTACGCTTTCATCGGCTCCAACGGTCTGCTGGTCGCGGCGGCAGTGGCGAGCGCGATCGTCGGCGCTGCGGTCGATGCGTTCGGCACGCAGGACGCGGCGCCCGAACCCCGCGCGCGCACGCTGGCATTCGGCACGGGAGCGCTTGCGGTGTTCGGCATCGCGGCGGCGATCTTCGCGGCGCGCGGCGGATCGCTCGAATACCTGAGTCCCGGCTATTACGGCGGCGAGGTCGGCAACGCACCCTTCTCGGGATTCGTCCCGTGGCTGCGGTCGCTCGCCGCGTATCCGCTGTTGCTCATGCGCTTTCACTGGGGGGTGCCGCTCACGGCGTGTGTGCTCGTGGCTCTGTGGACGCACTTCGAGCGACGGCTGCCGGGTCGATTCGCGCTCGCGGCATGGCTCCTGATGGAAATCGTCGCGCTCTCGGCGATTCCCAAAAAGCATCAGTGGTACATCGACTACGCGCTCATCGCCGCCGCGCCCATCGCGGGAGTCGCGTCGGCGTATTGGCGGGAATTGGGACGCGAGTCGCGCGCCGGGCGCGTCGCCGTGCCCACGCTGCTGGCGGCTTGCGTGGCGTGGGCGGCGTGGGGGCTTGCGCGGCCGAGCCCCGCGTGGATGCAGGCCGCGTTCATGGACATCGTGATGGACGAGCGGGGTCGATCTCTGATGATGCCGATCACCGTGACGAGCGATGCGGCGGACGAGGCGGGTGCGCTTTCGGCGCTCACGCGCTCGCGACGCGGAGCCGACGAGCCGCGCGTGCTGGTCGTGCTCGACTGGGTCGGCCCGCTGGAGGAATTCCGCTACGAGTTCGCGCTGCGCGACCGTGCGCTGCGACTCTACGTCGTCGGCGCGGCCGTCTTGCCGCCGCCCTCCGGAAAGCCGTTTCTCGTGTATCCGCGCCGCCACGGCGAAGACGCGCCGCCGCCGCTGCCGGAACTCGTCGAGCGCACCATAGGCTACGTCGAGGCGCGTATCGCCGAGGGCGCGGCGCCCGTCGATCGTCTACCGCACCTGTACGACCTGCGTGCGAGGGCCGGCGAGTTCCGCGTCGTCCACGAGGGACCCGACCTCGTCGTGTACGACACGCCGTGACCGCTCCGCACGAGAAAAAACGCCCGACGCGTTGCCGTCGGGACGACAGACGCACGAGAAAAAACGCCCGACGCGTTGCCGTCGGGCGTCAAGGAGGGAGGGATCGTTGCGTGGCGGGTCTTGGGGCTTCGGGATAGGCAACCGGCCCCGCCTGCCGGTCTGGACTCGGTTTCGCCTTGGGGCTACGCCGCGCCGGCCAGCGACTGGAGCGCGGCCACGTCGATCACCATCGACTTGCGCGGGAACTGCCGGATCAGACCGTCCGTCTTGAATTTCGAGATCGTGCGGATGCAGGTCTCGACGGTGACGCCGGCCATGTCGGCGATCTCCTGTCGCGTGAGGCCGATGGGGATCTGCCCCGGCGTCTCGCCCGGCCAGCGCTCGGCCAGCGACACGAGCAGCGACGCGATGCGCTCCTGCGCGCGCCCCACCGACAGATGCTCGACGCTCCCCAGCACGCCCGCGAAGGTGTGGCCGAGGTCCTCGCCCACCGCGAACGCGAGCGCCGGGTGGCGCATGGCCAGTTCGCGCAGAGCGCGGAACGGGATCTTGGCCGTGACGACCTTGCCGCGGGCGACGGCGGTCACGAGATAGGGCGAGCCGGTCAGCACCTCGGCCGCGCCGATGGTGTCGCCCTCGCCGAAGATTCCGATCACGCGATCGCGGCCCGACGGGTCCTGCTTCACCAGGCGCACGCTGCCCTTTTTCACGACGTGAATGGAGCGGGACTCGTCGCCCTCGGAAAACAGCACTTCGCTCCGGCGGTACACGCGCGAACGCACGATGCCGAGGTAAACCTCGTGTCCGATCGCCATCAGGGTCTTGAGGATTTTCGATTCGGGCTGCGTCGATGTCTTCATGGTTGTCTCCCGTGTTGGGCGGTTCGACTGACCGGAAATACGCGGGATTCTCCAGTCCCGTTACACCAATATAATCATTTCCGACCGGTTGGTACGATTAAACGGCGCGATGATGATCTGGATCAGGAAAAACGGGACTAATTTCGTCCGAATTCACTCGCGGCGGTAGTTTTTCGTGAGATGACTAACCAAACAAGAACCGCCGAAGGGACCAACACCGCGCCGTGCTGAATCGTCAGATGCCAGAATCCCTGATCGGCGCAGTGGTAGTGCAACGCGATCACGGCGGTTCCGGCGACCAGTGCGCTCGTCAGCCAGAGCGCGGCGGGGCTTTGCCTCAGGTAGTCGCGCACGATCCACAAAAAGCCGGTCATGGCGACGGCATGGACGAAGCCGCCCTCGAAACACGCCCATCCTCCGCGCGGCATTTCGGCCAGCGGCTGCGGGGAAGATGTGGCGACGAGGAAAGCGACGATCGCGGCGAGATCGACGGCGGCCATGACCGCGAGGGTGCCGCGACGCACGAGCGGCGCGCCGAAAACGAGGGCGGTTGTCGCCGCCAGCGCGAGCGCCAGCACGACGCCGAGCGCAACGAGAAACGCGGCCGACCAGGAGTCGGGCCATCCGCGCCGCGCAAGCCCCGACCACAGCGGCGCGTGCGCGGCGACGAGGGCGAATGCGGCGGTGGCGATCGCTCCGACGCGCCGGCCGCGACGCTCGTGACGCAGTCGCTCCACAATGATCGAGCGCGCGTCGACATACGACTTCGCGTCGCGCTGGGCCGTCGCCGTCATGTCATCGGCCCTCCATCAGCGCGCCGAGCTTTTCGCGCAGCGACGCCCACGCGCGATGTTTGCGCACGCGCACGGTCGTGGGTTCGAGGCCCAGTCGCTCGGCCACCTCGTGCAGGTCGAGTCCCTCGAAGACGTGCATCACGACGACAACGCGCTGGTACTCGGGCAGCGTCTCGATGGCGGCGCGCACCGCTTCGGAGAGAAAGGGATCGACGTGCGCATCCCACGCGCCGGGATCGGGGAGTTCGTCGGAGGGCCGCGCGGGATCGCGCCCGCGTTTGCGAAAGGCATCGATGAGCAGCCGGTCGGCGATGGTGAAGACCCAGGGCAGAACGGCGGTGCCGGTGCGATAATTCGCGCGGTGCGCGTGGAGCTTCAGAAACGTCGCCTGCACGATGTCCTCGGCCAATTCGACGCCGGCCTTGCGCATCAGGCGGCCGGCGATCACGGGCCGCAGCTCGGCGTAGAGCGCCGCGAAGGCCGCCTCGTCGCCGTCGGCGTAGCGCTCCATCAGCTCTTCGAGCCGGGAATCGAATTTCGAGGCGCCGTCCCGGGGCGTCATCACAATCAGCACGATGAGCATCGGGGTTGCCGTTCGCGAGCCCGGGATCGTCGCCGGGCGGATGGAATTGGGAAGGCATAAGTGTGTGGGGAGGGTGATCGAAAATCAAGACGCTCGTCTCCGCGGACGTCTTCCATACGCCGAGGGTGCCCCGGGCGTTCCCCGCGCGGCGCGAGCCCGATCATTCTTGTCATCAATCGCGAAATCGGGTAAGCGCTAGCCCTCGATAAACGCCTCCCGATGCCGGGACGAGTCCGCCGGCCGGAGTGATCATGAAGAGTTGGTTGTGCAAGGTGTGCGGCTACCTGTACGAGCCGGAGAAGGGCGACCCCGAGGGCGGTATCGCACCGGGCACGCCGTTCGCGGACATTCCCGACGACTGGGCCTGCCCGCTGTGCGGCGTCGGCAAGGAAATGTTCGAGGAGTACGACGACTGATCGCGCCACGCGAACGTGCGCATCGCTGACTCCCGCCGACCGGTCCTTGCCGTCATTCCCGATATTCGAACCTCGCCACAGCTGCCGCGTCCCGCGCAAGGTCGCCGTGTGCGCATGCACATTTTTTGATCGAGGACAAGGGGGTACGCGCGTGGACACGCTCGATTTCGGCGGGAATATTTTTGGTCGATCTTCGTTGACAACGCGAAAATCGGTCGATTAAATGACCCCTTGGGGATGCCGTCGCGCTTCGTGACGAGCACATCAACAACGCGTTTTGATGAACATGAGCAAGGGCAATTCCACGAATCGAACGGCGGCCATTTCGGTCGAGCAGTCTCAAGCGCTTCTCGCGGAGCTCGAGGAAGTCGCCGTGCGTCGCGGCGTGACGGTCCGCTACGAAAAGCTCGCGCACGGTCCCGTCCGCGTCACGCACGGAACCTGCCGGGTGCACGAGCAGGACCTGATCATCATCGACTCGCGCATGGGGCCCGCGGAGCGCGTTTCGGTGCTGTCGCGCGAGCTGCGCCGTTTCGATCTGGAAAACGTTTTCGTGCCGCCGGCAGTGCGTTCGCTGCTCGACGCGGCGCCGCGAGATGAGGGGGGCGTGACATGATTTCAAAGGACGAGATCGAACAGATCCGCGAAAGACTGCTCGCGGATCGGGTACGACTGCTCGAGAGCGCGAAGGGGACGCTGAGCACGATGAACGAGCCCAACCCCGACGACCTCAACGACGAGGTCGACCACGCGACGCTCGAGCAGCACGAAACGGTGGACCTGCGCCTGCGCGACCGCGAGGCGGGCCTGCTCACGAAGATCGACGAAACGCTCCGGCGCATCGACGCGGATTCGGACGAGTTCGGATTCTGCGGAAACTGCGGCGGAGAAATCGGCTTCAAGCGCCTGCTCGCGCGGCCGGTCGCCACGCTGTGCATCCGATGCAAGGAAGAGCAGGAGGGCCTGGAGCGCGGTTACGCCGACGCGTGACGTCGCGCCCGAATCATGAATCCCGCCGAAGCCAGGCCCCGCCCGCTCCTTCATCTCATCCTGTTTGTCCTCACGATCGCGTCCGTGTACGCGTCCACGCGTCCCGGCAATCCGCTCGCCGTCTTCATCCACCCCAGCGCCCTCGACAGTTTCGTCTTCGCCCTCGCCGTCATGGCGATCCTGCTCGCGCACGAGCTCGGCCACTACTTCGCGGGACTCGCGCACCGCGTGGCGCTGACGCTGCCGTATTTCATTCCCGCCCCGTTCGCCTTCGGTACGATGGGCGCGATCATTCGCTCGAAACGCATCGCGCGGCGCGCGCACCTGCTCGACATGGGCGTGGGCGGCCCGCTGGCCGGCGCGGCGCTGGCGGTGCCGTTCGCGGTGATCGGCATTTCCCTGTCGCACGTCGAAGCCCTTCCCGCGGACGGCTTCGCGATTCTGCTCGGCGACAGCCTGCTCTTTCGCGCGATCGTCTTTTGGACGCACGGCCCCATCGCCCCCGGCGCGGACATCTACCTGCACCCGCTCGCGCTGGCGGCGTGGTTCGGCCTGCTGGTCACGGCGCTCAACCTGATGCCCGCGGGCCAGCTCGACGGCGGACACATCGTCAAGGCGCTCGCCGGGCGCGCGCACGCCACCGTGTCGCGGCTCGTGTTTCTCGGGCTGTGTTTTTGGGGAGCTTTCGGCGACGCACTGGTCGTCGATCCGCGTCTCGGCGTCTCCGGCGCGATCTACGCCGCGGCTTGCACCTACGTCGCGTTGACAAAAACGCCTCCGCCCCACGCGCGAAAAATCCTGCTCGCGCTGTTTCTCGCGCACATGACGGTCGTCTCGTGGATCGAGGTCGAGGCCGTCAGCGCACCCTGGCTCGTGTGGACGCTCATGCTCTACGTGTTTCGGCTCGACCACCCCGACGTGGAAGACCCGGCCGCGCCGCTCGATTCGGCCCGCATCGCCGCGGGTTGGCTGAGCCTCGCGCTGTTCGTCGTGACCTTCGTGCCGGTGCCCATCCGGGTGCTGGCCGGTTCGTGAGCGCCCGAGATATTTTCGAGAGGAGGAGGCCGACATGCCCGGAGCGAAACGCGACATCGTCATCAACGCGAACGCGCGGAAGTGCTACGAGGTCATCGCCGACTTCGAGCGCTATCCCGACTTCGTCGAGGAGATGAAGAAGGTGCGGGTGCTCTCGCACACCGGGGATCGCTGGCGCGTCGAGTACACCATCCACATCGTCAAGGACATCGTCTACACGCTCGATCTCACCGGCGTGCCGGGCAAGAGCCTGACGTGGACGCTGCACTCGGGCTGGTTCAAGCGCAACGACGGCGGGTGGACCCTCGAGGAACTCGGACCGGGCAAAACGCGCGCCACCTACACGGTCGATATCGACGTGGGTCCGCTCGTCCCCAAGAAGATCCTCGACATGGCGGTGGGGCAGAATTTCCCGGCGATGCTCGAGCGCTTCAAGAAGCGCATCGAGACGGGCGTCTAGCGTCACTTCACGATCGTGTCGGGCCCTTTGCCGGCGGTCTTCTTGTACGTGCCGTCGCGCTCGCGCTTGTACTGCGTGAAGCCGTGTTTCGCGATGTTGTCCGCCGAGAGCACCGCCGAGTCCGGGCGCGTGTTGATCGCGGGCGCGCTGACGAGGCGGCGGCACGCCTGTCCGCAGCGCGGGCAGTGCGTGAGCTTGTCGTCCGAGAGTTTCTGAAACACCTCGAATCGGCCTTTGCACTCGGCGCACTCGCCCGAAACCGGCGCGTATTCGTAAACGGGCATCGCGTTCTCCACGGTCCGAACAACGCCCAATGTAGGCGCGCCCGCGCATGGCGTAAACCGACCCCGATTGTGCGACGTCCGGGCGGCGCGCAGGCAACGATTTCGTGGACGGCGCAAGCGGCTTGACGAAGCGCACCGCGCGGCGCGAAGAGGGGCCGACCCCTCCGCGAGGTGCCCCATGTCCCGCATCACCCGGCCGCTCGTCATCGCGCTTCTTCTCGCCGCCGCATCGTTCGCCGTCGCGGACCAGCTTCCGCGCGGTCGAACGGGCCAGGGCGTCATCCGCCCAGAAAATGCGAAGCCCGTGGACGAAACGCAGCTCGTGCTCGTCGCGGAGCCCGAGGTGGAGGTTGACGGGCTGAAGGCAAACATCCGCTTTCGCACCGCCGCTCCCGCGCCCGCCGCGACGGTGTACTTCGGCACCTTCGAGCCCGACCAGCAATGGACCATCCCGCGATACCGCCGCGCGGCAAAGGAAATTCGCGCCGACATGGGGACGGAGCACGTCGTCGAGCTGAAGCTGGGTTCGCTGATGGCGCCGGAGGTCGATCTCGTCGGCGCGGCGAAGGCGGGCGGCGCGGTGGTGCCGTATCGAATCGAAGTGTACGACGCGAAATCGGCGCGCACGGTGTTTTTCGACCGCGTCTTCGCGTTTCAGGATGGGAAACGCGCGCCCACGATCGCCGAAGGTCCATTCGTCGATCTGGTGGACGCGAGTTCCGCCGTAATCTCGTGGGAAACCGACCTGCCCACGCGCGGCGAGGTGATCGCGGCCGGGAAGCGGTTTTCCGCTCCGGGCACATCGACGCACTTCGAGATCCCGATCACGGGGCTCAAATCGGGCGCGCAAACGCCGTATCGCGTGCGGATCGAATCGGGCGACTTCGCGTTCGAGAGCCGGGAGTTCGCGTTCAAGACCGACGACCCGTCGTCCGGCGAACTGGTCTTCGCGTCGTTCGGCGACAGCCGCGAGGGCGTGGGCGGCGGCGAATCGCAGTTCGGCGGCACGAACTACCGCACGCTCGCCCGGTTTTTCACGGCGGCGGCCGAGTCGGGCGCGGAGTTCATCATCCACTCGGGCGACCTGGTGAACGGCTACACGACGAGCAGCACCGACTTTGCGATGCAGCTCGCGGCCTTCAAACGCGCGTCGGGCATCGTGGGCCACTCGGTGCCGGTTTACGAGGCGATGGGCAACCACGAGATCGTGATGGACAGCTTCGACGTGGACGGCGTCGGCGTCGTGTCGTTCGACAAAACGGGCGAGGACTCGAGCGAGGCGGCGTTCGCGCGGGCGTTCGTCAATCCGCGCAACGGACCGAAAGCCGACGCGCCCGGCGCGCCGACGTACGACGAAAACGTTTACACCTTCGATCGCGGGCGTTGCCGCTTCGTCGTCTTCAACAACAACTATTGGTGGTCGAGCCACGCCGAGACGTATGGCGGCAACCTCGAAGGCTACGTGATGGACGACCAGTTCGCGTGGATGGTGCGCGTGTTCAACGAGGCGAAGAACGACTCGCGCATCGATCACGTCTTTCTCGTTGCGCAGGAAGCGATGTACCCCAACGGCGGCCATGTCGCGGATGCGATGTGGTACCACGGCGGCGACCCGGCGAAAAACGACGGCGTCGACCGTCGCTACGTAGTGGCGCGGCGCGACGAGATCTGGCGCGCGTTCGTCGGCACGGGCAAGGCGGCGGCCGCGATCTTCGGCGATGAACACAACTACAACCGCACATGGATCGGCGACGAGCTCGATCCGTCCTACGGCGGCGGCGCGTGGCAGATCATCTCGGGTGGAGCCGGCGCGCCCTACTACGCGCGCGAAACGAACGTGCCCTGGGCGAAGTTCGTGAAGACATTCAGCGCGCGCGAAAACTGGGCGCTCTTTCGCGTGAAGGGTTCGCGCGTCGAGATCGAGGTTCGGTCGTTCGCCGGCGAACTCATCGACCGAGCGGTTCTGAAAGACTAACGCCCGTCAGGCGCGGCCAAACCGAAACGAGGCGAAACGAAGTCGTAGCGCGGCGTCGTGTCGATCGTGATCCACCCCGCGCCGGGAGCATTGATGCGCGTGCCGGTCGGCGTCGCGATCGCGCTGACGCCGCCGCCGGAGCCCGTCACCGTGCCGCCGCGATTCCACGTAAGCGCGCCACCCGCGTCGCCGAATCGGAACGTCCAGCGCGCGCCGTTCCACTCGGCGAAGACGCGCCCGCCATCGGTCGTGAACTGGTGCGCGCCCAGCGTCATCACCGTTTTCGCGTCGATGTAAACCCCGCCGCTTTTCGCACCCGGCGCGACCTGCATAAACGCGAAGCGCCCGTTCGTGGCGAGCGCGAGCGATCCCGTCTGCGTCTTGGTGAACGAGCGCTGAACCGAGCCGGGCTGCGCGAGGGCAAAGACCGCCGTGTCGCCGGTCACGCGCACCGCCGCCGCGCCGTCCACGGGAATCTGCGTGAAGCCGCGTGGGTCCTCGACGCCGGGAACGTAGGGCAGTCCCGCGCTGACGAAGGCCGCGACGTTGGCGGCGTAAGGCGCGCGCACGTCGAGGGTGCGGTGCGTTTGCGTCTGGCTCCACGTCCAGCCGTGTTCGTTTTCGCGGTCCGTCACGACGAGCGATCCCTTGTCGCCCGCCACGCGCACCTCGACCCCCGCGTCGTCCGGCTCCCATTGCGCGCCGTTCGCGAGCAGGGTGTAGGCGTCGCCCGTGTCGCCGCCGCCCACGCCGTTCCACAGTACGCCGAAGGTGCGCGGCAGGTGGTGGCGCATGTGGTCGAGCACGATCACGTAATCGTCCTCGGCGAAGAACGTCATGCGCTCGAACTGCGCGCCGTACCACGAGCTGGCGCCGCGAGCGAACGCGACCGCGCCGTCCGTCTGCGCGTCGGTGATGAAGGCGTCGGTGCCGCCGAGGATCATCCAGATCGGCGACGGCGGGCCCTCGGCGTTCACCGTCGGGACGTTGTGGTGATTGCCCTTGGCCACGCCCCACCGGCTGCTCCACTCGATGTAGCCGGGATCGATGAGCAGGTAACGCCCGCGGTTGTAGAGCGTGACTGACAGGTTGTCGCCCTGCTCGTGGCCGAGGCCGCCGAGGCGCGCGCCGCCATGTTCGGCGAGCATCATCGCCCACGCGTCGCCCGCGTCCCAGCCCGTGCGAAACACCGCGTATCCGCGCTCCGGTTCCACCACGTGCGTGAAGTCGGGCGGCGTGGGGTCGAGCGCGTCGTCGAAGAACGCGATGAACTCCGGCGAAAGTTCGTTGATGTAGTTGGAATAAAGCGGGAAGCGGTCATTTTCGAGCCAGTCCCACGCGAGCACGCCGTCGCCCAGCGCCGCGGCAACCAGACCGTTGAAGTAGCCGTACTGGTTCGCGTCGTCCACCGGGGCGTACGCGCCGTCGGGCATGCGGATGTCGACATACCAGCGGCTCATCTCGTGCAGCAGCGGGTTGTCGAGCGGGTTGGCGACCTCGACCTCGCTCCACGTGCAGTCGGGCCCGAGCAGGCACCAATCACGCTGAAAGACCGTCTCGGTTTCGCCGACGAGGCGGTCGTATGCGAGGATGAAGGGCAGGTGCTGCAATGCGCTGTAGGTGCCGTATCCCGGGCCCTCGCCGTACGCGCCGTCGCCCGCGAGCATCACGTCGTAGAGCCGGTGCATGCCCTCGGTCACCGCGAAACTGACCCACTTCAGGGAATCGTCGCGCTCGTTGAGCACCATGCCCGCCATGCCGAGCGCGCCGTCGATCTTGATGTGGTGATTGGAGAGCGAAAACTCGCCCCACCATGCGAGCTGGTCGCAGTAATCCGCGTAGAGGTTCGCCACCATCGTGCCGAGCCGCGCGGCAATGGCGTCGAGACGTGTGTCGTCGATATAGCCGGACCCCGCGAGGAAATCGAACGCCGCGACGTAGCCGTGCATCGCCTCGGCAATGTGGATGTCGTCGTCGATCAGCTCGTAGCTCCACGCGCCGAAATCCGTCGCCAGCACTTCGAGAATGTCCGCGGCCTTGTCGGCCATCGCGGCGTTTTCGTCGATGATCGCGGTGAACGCGGCGCATTTCGCCACGTCGCCGTTGGCGTTTTCGCGATTCACGTCGTAGGTGTCGGGGACCGTCGGGCTCCAGCCGCCCGCGGCCCGGGAACGCACCCGATTCATGAGCGTCGTGTAAGGCTCGCGGTCCACGCGATCGCGCAGGTCGTCCACGTCGCCGGGCTCGAAGAACAGGCGTGGGTACTCACTGATCTCGGAGTGCCACGGGCCCGTCGGCTCGGGCAAGGCGTGCGAGACGTTCGCGAGCGAGAGGAGCGCGAGGACAGACAGGGCGACAACGCTTCGACGCGACATATCCGACTCCAGGCGAATTCAAACCGAATGCGAACGCCCGGAAATCATAACGCAGGCTCCGTCAATTGTCGCGCGGGACTTCGCCGCACGAGCCGAATTGATGCCCGCGCCTCGGTGTGCCATTTTGCACGCATGTCGGCATCCGCCTGGTCCCCGCGCATCGATGTTCGGATTTTCGCCGCGCCCGCGATCGTCGCGCTCGCGTGGGCGGCGGGGCTCGCGGCGTCCGTGCTGGTCGTCCCGGCCGACGTGCGGGGCTTCGTCGCATCGGCACTCCGGGACGCCGTGCCCGCGACGACGATCCTCCTCGCCGCCCTGTGGCACGCGGCCCTCCTCGTGCTCGCACGCCCGCTCGAACTTCCGCGCACGTCGGCGCATGTGTCCGCCGCTTATGTGTATGTGGTCGCCGCGGCGTGGGGCGACGGCGTCGCCATGGCGGTCGCCGCCGCCATCGGTCTCGCCGATCTCGTCCTCGCGTCGAAGCGGGCGCGTCGCATTTCGCCATGGCTTTTCGGCGGGTTGGCGGTCGCGCTTTTCCTGCCGCTCGCGATCGTCACCATGCGGGCGGGCATCCCTCCGGCGAATGCGTTCGGTTCGGCGCTGGTCGTCGCGCTGGTCGCGGTCGCGGTGCGTCGCGAGCCGCTCGGCGAGATCCTTCGCGATGAACTCGCCGTGCTCGCGGCGTCGGCGCTCGCGGGGTTTGCGGCGCTCGCGGCGATGCAGTTTGCGGTACACGACTTCGTCTTCGCGCCCGTCGCGGCGCTCGTCGCGTGGGGCGCTCATCACGCGCGCGGCCTGCAGCGGCGGCAAACGAATGTGCGCGCCTTTCACGCGGCGATGATCTTCACGGTGATGGCGGGCTTCGCGTCGGTCGATCTCGCGCTCGCGCCAATGAAGATCCTGCTGCCCGAGGCGGTGCCCAACCCCGCCGCGCGCGTGGCGGACCGCCCCGAGGGCGAGCGCGTGGTGCCGCCCGGATTCTTCAACAACGACGGCGACCCCGCCGGATGGTGGATCCAGACCGGCTTTTTCCGTTCCGGACCGCCGAGTCCGGACAAAGAGCTTGGCACGATCCGCGTCGTCGTGCAGGGTTCGTCCACCACCGCGTGCATGAACCTCGACCATATCGAGGAGGTCTGGACGCACGTGATGGAACGGAGCCTCAATGCGACGAATCCGGGGCGGCCTGTCGAGGTCGTCAACGCGGGGATTCCGGGCACCACGACGCTCGCAATGCTTCTCAACCTGCGCGCGGCGATCCTGCCGCTCGGCCCTGATTTCATCGTGCTCTACGCGGGCGCGAACGACGCGGCTTACGGCCACGGCCCGCTCACGCAGCGCCAGATCTACGACCTCGCCCGCGCGGGAGCATTCGAGCGCGACGCCCAGGAGGACGTGCGCGTTTTCGGACGGGCGGATGATGCGCCCTCCGCAATGCGTGTCGCCGTCGCACGGCATCTGATGCGCTCGACGCTCTACCGGCTTCTCGCCGCGCGAATCTTCGCCGTGCGCGCGGCACAGCCTGCGCTCGCATCGCTCGTCCCCGCCGTGCCGGCCGTGCCGCTGGCCGACTTCGCGCGCAACCTGAACGAGTTCGCCGACGAATGCGCGCGCGCGGGCGTTCGGCTCATCTTCGTCGGCGAAGGGGTGCGCATCGACATCGACGATTACAAGGCGGTGATGAAAGACCTGGCCGCCGCGCGCGGCATCCCATACATCGACGCGCAGCCGATCTTCTCCGCATGCCCCGGCCCGCTGGAAACCTTGATCTTCGACACGGTCCACCTCACTCCGGAAGGCTCGCGCTGCCTCGGCGAGGGGCTCGCCGTTGAATTGCGGACACGCGGACTGCTCGCGGGGGACACACCGTGAAACTGTTCGGCCCCTGCCCGCGCGGATTGTTGGTGGCCGCCGCCTGCGGATTCGCGCTCGCCGCCATCACGGCGCTTCGCGCGAGCCCGGCCTTCGCACCGACCTCGCGGCTCGTCTCCATGTGCGCGCAAATGGGCGGAGAGGACCGCGACGCCTGCCTGATTCACGCGTATCGCCGTTCCGGCGACGCGGACCTGCGCGAGACGCGCACCCTGTGGCCGCTCGCCGTCGGGGCGTTGCTGCGTCAGGGACGCCCGGACGACGCCCTGCGTATCGCGGGCGAACGGCTCGGTACCTCGCCGGAGCCGGCCACCATTGCCGCATACGCCGCGACGTGGGTGGATGACGCGATGCGCGCCGATCGCGAAGACGCCGCGCGCGCCGTAGCCGCATGGGTGCGCGATCGCGGCTTGAACGCGCAGGCGCTCGCTCGGCTGGACGAATCGGTCGCGTGGATCGCTCACCGGCTCGCGCTGGCGCGCGCGCTCGACCGGCGTGAATACGCGGTGCGTTATCACGAGGACGCCGACGCGCCGTTACGGGAGGTGATCGATCTCCTGCGGCGCCCGCCCGCCGTTTCGGAAGACGTGCTCCGCGATTTGACGATCCGCTTCCGCGACGTGGACGACCGTGTGTTCACCGATCTGCTCGAACTCACCCGCGAGCGACCGGGGTTTCTGGGCGAGGCGGGCGCGGAACTCGCGTCGTTCGTCGCGCGGCGCATGGAACGCAAGGCGGCGCTCGACCTGCGTCAAACGGTCGATGCGATCGGAAACGATGCGACGCGGACGGACGAGGTGCGGGACTTCCGCGCGCGCGCCCGGCTCGAAAAGGTGCCCGACAATGACGGAGTAACCGCCGGTGGAAATGGCTCGCCGGTCGTGATAGACGAGGCGGATTCAAATGCGATTGGGATAGTGCCATGACCGCAAAACGCAGCCTGTACCAGAACGTCGTCGATCAATTCGACCGCACCGCCGACCTGATCCGCCTCGACCCCGACATCCGAAAAATCCTGCGCTGCACGACGAACGAAATCGTCGTGAACTTTCCCGTGAAAATGGACGACGGGCACGTGGAGATGTTCACGGGTTATCGCGTGCAGCACAACAACGCGCTGGGCCCGTACAAGGGGGGACTGCGTTACCACCCCTCGGTGTCGATCGACGAGGTTCGCGCGCTGGCGGCGTGGATGACGTGGAAGTCGGCGATCGCCAACATCCCGTTCGGCGGGGCCAAGGGCGGTATCCAGTTCGATCCGTCCGGCTTTTCCCGCCGCGAGATCGAGCACATCACGCGCCGTTTCGCGTTTTCGCTCGGCAACGACATCGGTCCCGATTACGACATCCCCGCGCCCGACATGAACACCAATGCGCAGATCATGGCGTGGATCATGGATACGTATCTGTCGTCGCTGCCGCCGCACGAGCGCCAGCGTTCGATCCACGTGGTGACGGGCAAACCGATCCGCTCGGGCGGGAGCCTGGGGCGCGACAAGGCGACGGGGCAGGGCGTGGTGTACGTGCTCGAGGCGTGGGCAAAGGACCACGGCGTCGATCTGTCGAAGTCGACGTTTTTCGTTCAGGGCTTCGGCAATGTGGGGTCGTGGGCGTCGCGGATTCTGTGCGCGCTCGGGGCGACGCTCGTCGGCGTCGAGGACGCGACGGGCGCGATCTGGCGGCGCGAGGGGCTCGATCCCGAGGCGCTCGCCGTTTACGTGGCCGAGCGGCGCGGGGTCGCCGGGTTTCCGGGCTCGACGCCGCTGGGTCACGACGATTTTCTCGCGATCGACGCCGAAATCTTCATCCCCGCCGCGATGGAGAATCAGGTCACCGCGGACAACGCCGACGCGCTGCGCGCGCGCATCGTGATCGAGGGCGCGAACGGTCCCATCGATCCCGACGCTGACCGCATGCTCGCCGCGCGCGGGGTGACCGTGATCCCGGACGTGCTCGCCAACGCGGGCGGCGTCACCGTGAGCTACTTCGAGTGGCTTCAGAATAAGCGTCTCGAGTTTTGGGATCTCGAGGAG
Source organism: Deltaproteobacteria bacterium (assembly GCA_020845895.1). Classification (NCBI taxonomy): domain Bacteria; kingdom Pseudomonadati; phylum Myxococcota; class Myxococcia; species Deltaproteobacteria bacterium. The sequence goes on from JADLEX010000122.1 coordinate 25,013, forward strand.
GTCGATCACAAGCTGCACAAGATCGTCACGTCGTCGTACGCGCGCGTGTTCGCGCGGCGGCGAGAATACGACTGTGATTGGCGCACGGCCTCCTACGTCGAGGCGCTCACGCACCTCGAAACCGTTTACAAGGAACGCGGCATCTTTCCGTAAATCCAGCGGTGGTCATGTGGCACAGCCGCCCCCGGCTGTGCACTCTTCCCGCACAGCCGGGGGCGGCTGTGCCACACGTCCCATTTTTTCCCTACGCGTTCACAAACGGCGGCAGCGGGCACGCCAGCGACGACGCGACGACGCGCAGCAGATCGGACTCGTTGACCGTGACGTGCCGGTCGGCGAACGCGGTGTGCGCGGCGGCGTCGATGAACGCACCGCGAATCTCGAACGACGCCTGTGCCAGCCGGTCGAGCGCGCGCCCCACGCGGTCCCACGCGGGACGCTCGGCATGCTCGTATTTCGGTTTCGTCGCGGCGAGTTCGGCGATGCGCGCCACACCGGCCTCGAAGGCGGTTCGCGCATCATTCGCATCCGCCGGGTTGCCCGCCCGGGCGATCTGCGCGAGCAGCGCCGCCATGTCGGGGATGAGCGGTTTGACGGATTCGAACGCGACGCGCGTCGCGCGTCCCGTCTGGCGGCGGGCGCGTTTCGCGATCAACCATTGCAGGCACCACTCGAAGAGCGTGACCTGGCCGTCCGCGGCGACGAGCGCCTCGATGGTCGGACCGAGCGCGGCGATCCGCTCGGGCGCAAGCGTGCGCAGGGCCGGCGCGGCGAGGTCGACGAGCGGCAGCCGCGCGCGCGGGTCGAGACCCTGAACCGGCTCGAAGAGCCGGGCCGCATTGGCGGCGACGGCGTCGTCGAAGCGGCGGGCAAGCGTGATCTGCTCGGCCCGCATCGAGGGTTCCACCGCGAACAACAGAGCGAAGACGACCGCGCACGCGCCGTCGCCGGTCCGGGCCGCGTCGCGCAGTTCCTCGGGAATCGAGCGATGGATCGCCTCGCCGACGCCCGCGCTCGCCGCGTCGAGCGAGCCCACGCGCGTGACGATGGTTCCCGGATCCTCCGAGACAATTTCGGCCACGGGCAGCGTGAACGCCGATCCCGCGAGCCCCGAGACGAGTCCCGATCCGCCGTGCGCCGCTTCTGCGACGTCGAACGCGCCGGGCAACTCGGGATTGAACGAGGGATCGACGCGCTGAATTCGCTCGACGATCGGCGGATGCGTCGAAAGCAGACCCGACAGCATCGAAAACCGGATGCCCTGCCCGAAAAACAGGTGGCTCGCCTCTTCGGCCTTGGGCGAGGCGATGAGCGAACCGCCCTCGAGGCCTGCGATTTTCTTGAGCGCGCCGGCGAGACCGTACGGATTGCGCGTGAACTGCACGGCGGACGCATCGGCCAGATATTCGCGCTGGCGCGACACCGCGGACTTGATGATGCGCCCGATGAACGCGCCGAGATACCCGATGATGAGCAGGGCGAGCCCGGCGAGGAGAAACACGGGTGTGCCCTTGCTGCGCGACGAGCGCCCGCCCGATCCGGCGCGAATGAGAATACGGCCGATCACGGTGAGCGCGAGGATGCCGAACAGCACCCCCATGAGCCGGATGTTGATGCGCATATCGCCGTTCAGGATGTGCGAGAACTCGTGCGCCATCACGCCTTGGAGTTCGTCGCGGGACAGCCGTTCCAGCGTGCCGCGCGTGACGGCGATCGCCGCGTTGTCGGGTGCGTATCCCGCGGCGAAGGCGTTGATCGCGCTCTCGTCGTCCATCACGAAGACGTCGGGCATGGGGACACCGGACGCGATGGCCATTTCCTCGATCACGTTCATGAGACGGCGTTCGTTGGGGTCGCGCGTCGCGGGGTCGATGCTGCGTCCGCCGAGCATGGCGGCGATCGACGAGCCGCCGCCGCGCAATTGCACCACGCGGATCAGGCTGGCGAGACCGATCAGGAGCACGAGCCCCGCGAAAACGGCGCCGAAGATCACGGGGTCGAACAGCAGTTCATCGAGCGACGGCAGGCGCGCGTTCTTGGAAGCGGTTTCCGCCTGCACTGAATACACCACGCCGACCACCACCGCGTGAACGGCGACCGCCATGCCCAGCACCGCCACGACAAACAGCAGGATCAGGCGACCGGTTTTTTTCCGGGCCCGATCCTGATGCTCGAAAAAGTTCATCACGCGCGCGTCAGCCATCATTCGCCTCCGGGTATTTCAACAGGCCCTTTGCGAACATTTCGAGCAACGGTCGCTGCTCCCGAGGGTATTTCCGCAAATTGCTCATCGACTCGTCGGTCGCAATTTCGACCACCCGTTCGACGACGAGCTTCACCCACGGCACCTTTGTCCGATTCGCGACATCTCGCAAACCGGCCGCGACGGCACTGTGCAAGTGGGTTCGATTTCGTCCGAACTGAAGGATGTGAAAAATCCGAATGAGTTCGATTTGGGTTTTGCCTCCGCACGAACCGGACGGAATCAGCTGGTCGATAAATGGACGAAAATCGGCGGAACCGGAAATCCTGTATCGGGCTTCCAATTCCTGAAACGTTTTGTACGTGCTCAGGAATTTTACGAAGAGGGTGATGGGCTTGCCAAGATTCGCCTTGATCTCGAAGCAGATGCGAAACAAAGGCTCCGTGAGGTCGTAGAGCGACTCGCGTCCGACTTTCTCGGAGCGGACGATGCGCTTGTTCGCGAGAAGGCCGAGTTGTTTTGAAACGGTCTGCTCAGTCTGAAAACAGTTGCGCGCAATCTCTTTGACCGGGACTGACGCGCCGCCGCATTTGCACAGGTACTCGACGATGCCCTGCTGCGAGCCCGTGAGCGACCCCATGCGCTCCTGATAATAGGCCGTGAGTTCCTCGACCATGGTGAGGAAAACCCGCTCGATGTCGCCGATCGTGTCGAGGTCGATGACCTGATAGAACGTCACCATGAGGCGCGGGTTGCCCTCGGTGTACGCGTGGATGGCCCGGACGCGGCCGATGCCTTCCGGTGTTCCGAGCTCTTCGCAAAGCTGAGTGCGTCCGTCCCACGCCGCGAGCGCGCGGACGAGGCCGAGCGACTCGTCTTCGGTGAGCGGATCGAGGTGGCGCGTCCGGAAAAATCCGTAGAACGGGGCTTTCTCGATCGACACGGCGGGGAAGAGTTCCTGCGTCGTCGCCACGACGAGCCAGTTTTGCGTCCGCTGAATCAAATCGCGAAACTTTTTTTGGCCCTCTGCTCCCAGCCCGGAAAAGACGTCGTCGAGATTTTCCGTGAGCAGGACGAGCATGCGCCCGCCGACGTATTCGACGAGCATCCGCTCGGCTGCGCTTTCCGCGTCGTCCAGACGCATGGTCGTGAGTTCGTCGATCTTCGCGGCGAGCGTTTGCCCGTCGGATTCGCGTCGCTCGAAGGCGCGCAGGATCTGAACGATCCAGACGAGGTACGACGAAACCCCGCGCTCTTCCTCCTTCATGTAGGCGATCGCCAGCCTCCGACGTAGAGCGCTTTTCGCGATGACCCGGTTGTAGATGACGGCCATAAGATGCGATTTTCCGCTGCCGCGCGGCCCGACGAGAAGCCATTGGTGCCCCGATCGGTTTTTCGCGCCGTCGGCGATGTCGCGCTGAATCTGATCGACCAGTTTGCCGTGCTTGACGAGCACGCGTTCCAGCAACTCGGGATCGGAGTTGCCCGGCGTGAAGCGGCTCAGAAATGGAAGTCGGTTCGTCGCCATGTCAGCCCCGATTCACGCGCCACCACCGGCGGATCAAGCCGTACTTGAACGCATAGCGGCGCGGCGAGTCTTCGGCGAGCACGAGGTAGTGATCCGTAACCAGCATCTCGACGCACTTTCGGAACTCGGCCTCGGTTCCGGGGCGCACGCGCGCCGAAACGTCGTCGTGGAGATCGCCCTCGGAGACCGGCTTTTCGGCACGGGCGACCGTGTTCAGAATCTCCGTCGCGACGACCGACGCGTCGGGATGGAACGTGTAGCACTGCTCGATCCGATCCGAGTAGTGCCGGAACGAGACGTTGTCGTCCGCGTCGCGGATCAGACGGTCGACCGCGCCGCGCGCATCGCCCACCCGGACGGCGCCCTCGATGTCGCAGAGCTTCACCGCCGCATGGCTCATGTAAAACGGCAGGCCGTCGGCTTCGTCCGCCAGCGCGCCCGCGACCTCGTCGATGGGGTCGCCGAGTTTGATGTCTTTTCCGTCGACCAGTCCTTCCAGATCCAGTCGCGCGTGGCGGATCGCGTCGTCGCGGTCGAGTCCGCCGAGCGAAAACGCGTACATGTCGTTTTGCGACGGATTTTTGTGGCCCTTCGCGCGAAGCGCCGCTTCGACGAGGTGCAGGCCGATCGAGCCGGTGAAGAGCATCCGCACGCGCCCCTTGGGGTCCTCGTGGCGGAAGTCGCGCAGCAGGTCGAGAAGTTGCATCGCCTTCGGCGCGCCGTGGTCCGCGGCGATGTTCTCGACCATGATCGGAAACTCGTCCCAGATCAGAAGCAGGCGTTCGGCGGAGTTGTCGCGCAGATCCCGCAGGAGCGTCATGAGCAGGTTCTGCCAGTGGTCGCGGAATTCCGGCAACTGGAAATTCAGAACGGACTTCCCGCCAAGCCGGCCATGGAGATCTTTCAGATTGGCGAAAATGTATTCCTTGACCGACGCGAGCGCGGACAATTCGGCGACGAGCCGGGACGCGAACTCGGCGGGTGAGCGGACACCCTCGATGACGAAATAGACAGGATGCCAACCGTCGCGCGGTGCCGCTTCCATTTTCCGGACCACGCACGTTTTACCGATGCGGCGCTCGGCCACCAGGATCGCGCTTTGGCTCTCCAGCGTGTTCCACATCCGCCGGATGATGTCGTCGCGTCCGATGATCCGGCCGGGCGGAACGGCTCCTCCGGTGATGGGTCGCGGCATGGGTCCTCCAGACACGCGTCGAATTCGACGTACGTCAAAATCAACGTACGTCAAATTCTTCGTATGTCAAACCGGCCCGCGCGTCAAGCCCCTCGCGGGTCGGCGGGCGATCAGGAGAACGATACCTTCGGCGCCTGGCGCTCCTGCGGCGACTCGATCGACTCCAGCAGATCGGCCTGCGAGAAATTGAACATGCCCGCCACGATGTTCGCCGGGAATTTTTCGCGGGCGATATTGTACGAGGCGACCGCATCGTTGAACGCCTGGCGCGAGAACGCGATCTTGTTCTCGGTCGAGGTCAGTTCCTCGGTCAGTTGCATCATGTTCTGATTGGCCTTGAGGTCGGGGTACGACTCGGCCAGCGCGAACATCTTGCCGAGCGCGCCCGTGAGCACGCCCTCGGCCTGCATCAATCCGGCCATGGCGGACGGGTCGCCCGGGTTCGCCGCCGCGGCCTTGCCCGCACTCACTGCGCCGCTGCGCGCGGCGATGACGGCCTCGAGCGTCTCGCGTTCGTGCTTCAGGTAACCCTTCGCCGTCTCGACGAGATTCGGGATCAGGTCGTAACGACGCTTGAGCTGCACGTCGATCTGGGCGAACGCGTTTTTGAACAGGTTCTTTTTCGTGACGAGGCCGTTGTAGATGCCGACAAAGAAAATCACCACCACGGCGATAATGCCGAGGAGCACGAGCATCGGGATCATGGGAACCTCCCTCTATCGGCACGAAAGGGAGCCGATCGCGCCGCGTTGTTCTGTCCGATTGACGCGCTCATCATACGAACGCCTCGTGGGGCGAACAAGCATCAATGCGCCTCTCGTTTATGCACCCGCGCGCCGCGTTCGTTTCCGCCAATTGCGCCAATGATCGGCGATGACGCGCACGGCCCGCGCGGAAAGCTCCGGCGGCCAGCCCGCGATTTCGCGCTGCTCGCGCTCCGGGCGACGCGCGATGTCGGCGGTCGCGCGCGGGATGTGGAGAAAGCCGAACGGAATTCTTCGATCAGCACGGGCCAGATGGTGCGCCGCGGCGTACATCACCGCGTTGCACACGAAGGTCCCCGCCGAAACGGACAGCACGGCGGGGAGATTCGCGGCGTGCAATCGGTCGAGCAAATTGCGATCGCCGCGAAACGCGCTCCAATATGCCGCCGGTCCCCCGCGCACGATTTCCACGCCGTTCGCCACGCGCCCCGCGTTGTCGGGCCGCCCGGGCGCGTCGATCCAGTTGATCGCGATCTGCTCCAGACGCACGCACGGCGTGGGTGCGACACCCAGGCAGAGGGCCATGTCCGGTCGCGCGTTTCGCAACAGCGCCGCGATGCGCTTCGTGGCCGAGGCGTACTGCGTCGGCAGAATCTCGGTGTGGAGATCGAATTGCCCGTCCGCGAACAACCCGGGCAATAACCGCACGACCTCGGCGGAGGCATTGGGCGAAACATCGCCGAAGTCGTCGAATCCGGTGACCAGGAGCCGCGGCGCTGTCATCGTTTCCCTCCGATCGAGGCAAAGACCTTTACGAGCGTGCGCCCGGAACCCTACAATGCGCCTTCAGCCGAATGCCGGGGCGTGCGTGGCCTTCATCAATTACAAGACGCGGGATCTGAACGCCAAGGTGGTGTACGTCGGGCCGCCGGGGTCCGGCAAGTCCACCAATCTGCGGTGCATCGGCGAGCGGACGGCCAAACAGCACGTCGGCGACCTCGTCAGCCTGAACCGCGACGCCGAGCGAACGGCTTATTTCGATTTCCTTCCGCTGTTTCTCGGGCGCATCCATGGGTTCCGTTCGCGGCTGCACCTCTACACCCTGCCCGGGCACATCCCGTTCGAGTCGTCCAAGCGGATGATCCTGTCCGGCATCGACGCCATGGTCTTCGTGGCCGACTCCGGTCCGGACCGCGTTCAGGACAATCTGGACAGTTGGAAGCAGATCCGAGCCACGCTCGGCGACTACGGCATCGACTGGAAGGCCCTGCCCCGGGCCGTGCAGTTCAACAAGCGGGATATCGACGGCGCGCTGGCCGAGGACGAACTGCGTCGGCTGCTGGACGTCGAGGGGGCCGGGGTTTTCGGGTGCGTCGCCCTCACCGGCCAGGGCGTCTTCGACACGCTCAAGTACGTCAGCCGCGAGATTCTTCGCCGCATGCTGCAATCGGGACGGGCCTGAGCGGACTCCCCGGCGCGGACTCGACGCGGACCCGACCAGGATGTGTACGGGCGGTTCCGACGGCCCGCGGGGGATTCGACCGGCGGTCAGTTTTCGCTTGCGAAAAGCGCCCCCAGTGGTCCGACGCAAAAAGGTCTTCCGTTTGCGTCGATTTTGTGGCATATGGACGGCAATGAAGAGGGACGGCGATCGAAGTTCGAGACGATCGCGGCCCCATAACCCCTTGGAACCCGGACTTTATGGGAGGGTGACATATGACCAAACTTCTCGGCAATCGGTTCTTCCTGGTGGCGCTCGTGCTGAGCATGGTGTTCGGCATGACCGCGTTCATGGCCTGCGCCAGCGGTGACGACGACGACGACGATGACGACGATGCGGCGGACGACGACATCTTCAACGATGACGACGCCACCGACGACGACAGCGCCGATGACGACGCGGCCGACGACGACGCGACTGACGACGACGCGACCGACGACGACACCGGCGACGATGACGGCTCCGGCATCCCGCCCGTCCTTGGCGGCGGCATTTGGGATCCGGATCCGGCGGCGGACGACGGCACCGGCGCGATCGTCAGCACGCTCATCTGGACTGTGTGCGACGAAGACGACGACTTGGCCGGCGGACAGATTTTCGTGTGGCTGACCGGCACCCAGACCCCGGCCCTCGATGGCGACATCTTCTGGGATGACTTCTCCAGCGGCGCGCCCAGCGCTCCGGATTGCGGCGAGCCCATGGACGTGGGTATCGGCGTCGACTTCTCCCTCGCCGTTCCTTACGGCGCCGACCTTTGCGTCGATGTCGAGGCGACGGACGGCGAAGGCAACCTGAGCAACCTGCTCGAAAACATCTGCGTGTTCGTGCCCTGACGCACTGAATCGTGGAATCGCAAACCCCGGAGTCTTCGGACTCCGGGGTTTGTTTTTTGGGTCGGCCGCATTCGCGGCGCGCCTTGACGGTCGTTCGACACGGGTGCTAGCGTTCCCCATGGTTTTTTCTCCGGAGGGAACGTGATGAGGCTCGCAGCTTTCTGGTTGATGGCCCTGCTCGCACTCGGCTCAATCGCTTTGGCGTGCGCGGGCGACGATGACGACGATTCGGCGGACGACGATGACGACGATGACGATTCCGACGACGATGACGACGCCGACGACGACATGGACGACGATCTGGCGGACGATGACGTCGCCGACGACGACGCGGCCGACGATGATACCGGTGATGACGACACCGACGCCTGCCCGCCGCAGGAAGACGACGGGTCGTTCACGCACTACTACGAAAACATGACCGGCCAGACGCTGGTGGCGCTCGGCACCGTCGAGGGCTTCGATCTGCTCGCGGTTCAGACCATTCTCGCCCTGTCCGGCGGCAAGGTCGATTCGGCACAGTGGCAGTCCCCGGCCGACATCGCGGTCGGCGAATACGTTTGGGATGTGCCCGAAGGCGATGACCTGGGCGAGCAGGAGACTGCGGCGATCCTTGTCTACGGACTCAACCTCATCACGCAGGACTACGACAGCGCCTACGCCGCCGTGCGCGGATGCGCGTCGATCGACGCGACCGGCGGGGTCGGGGACCTGTACGAAGGTCAGATCACCAACACCGAACTGCGTCCCGTCAACATCGACACCCTCGAAGTCGACTGGGACAGCGGCGACAAGGCTTACATCGGCAACTGGATGGTGAGTTCGACGATCATCGCGCTGCCGTCCAAGTAGCGGGATCCCGAGCGTTGCGAGGCGCCCCGGCATCGCTGCCGGGGCGTTTTTTCGCGGAGCGCATCGCAACGCCCGCGTCTCCCCCAATTCCGCGAATAACTTTTCAAATCGAGCGACAATCCGGCGAATTTGCTATAGGAGTTCCGCATTTCGTCGAAAAACCCAACGATAGGCCGAATTGGCGGAGGTGGGTGAGATTTGACGATCCGCGCGAAGACCGCGGTGGCCGTGCTGTCCGCACTGTTGTGCTCGGCGCTGGTCGCATTTTTCATTTCGGGGATGGTCGTCTCCCGCGCGGCCGAGGAGGTCGCCCGACGCGACGCCGAGGACGCGGGTCGCCTGTTGATCCGCATCCTGAATCACGACCAGGCGGAACTGACCCGGATCGGCGAGGACTGGGCTCAATGGGATGACATGTTTGAGTATATCGCCACTCGAAATCCCGAATACATCGACAAGAATCTCGACGACGAAACACTGGCGCGAAACCGGTTCGACCTGTTCGCCCTCGTCGATCCCGACCGCCATCTCGTTTTTTCCCTCGGCTTTTCGCGTCGCGATCGCAAGCGGATCGACCTTCCGGTGGACCTCTCCCGGCTCGCAATGACGATTCCCGCTTCCATTTTCGAGTCCGTCGAAGGGGGATTCACGGGTTTTTGGACCGCCGGTGACAACCGGTATCTGATCGGTGTCGAGCCCGTCACACCCAGCCTGTACGACAAAGCGCCCAATGGCGCGCTCATCATCGGTAGGGAGGTCGACGACCAACTTCTACACGAATGGGAGCATCTGACCGGCCTCTCGATGCGGGCGGCGAACGCGTCCGAATTCTCGTCGCCCCAATTGCCCGAGTTCGATCGACCGCGGGTCGAGGCTGTGGAATCGGCGGAAGGCATTGTCGGAATGACCGTCATCCCGGGGGTCCTGAATACCGGACCTGTCGGATTCGCCGTCGGGTCCGGAAAAGCTTCGTCCTCCCGGTCCCGCCTCGACGTGTTGATGGTCCTCGGTCTTCTCGTGGGATCGGGGCTGCTCATCTCGCTCGTGGCCACGACCTCGATCGGGCGAATCCTCGTCCACCGGTTGGAAAACCTGCATCGATTCATCGCCGAAGTCCGAAGGACCGGCAGCTTCGATCGGCGGATCGCCCTGTCCGGCGAGGACGAGATCTCCGAGCTGGCCGCGGCGTTCAACGCGTTTCTCGACCGTATCGGCGCCGACCTGCTGCGCGTTCAGTCCGGGGCGGACGCGCTGCGCGACAGCCTGAGGATGATCGACGACATCATCCAAAACATGCCGGTCGGCATCATCCAGTTTCGACATCCTCGCGAAACCGGGCTTCTGGCGCTCATCGACGCGAACCCCGTGGCCGAGAAATTGATCGGACTGCGTGCGAACGAGCGGGCCGGCGACGAGTTCGACGGCCTGTTCCCCGCGGCGGCGTCCGTCGGGGTGAAGGACATGTTCCTCGATGTGATGCGCGGAGGCGCACCCATCGACGTCGACGAATTTTCGTTTCCCGACTGCCCCGACGACCGCGTCTTTCACATCTACGCCTTCGCGCTGCCGCAGGACCGCCTGTGCGTGGCGATCGAGGACATCACGCACCGCCGCGACACCGAGCACGAGCGCGCAAAGCTGGAAGAGCAGCTGCGTCAGTCTCAGAAGATGGAAGCGGTCGGGCGGCTGGCCGGCGGTATCGCGCACGACTTCAACAACATCCTGACGACGATCCGCGGATATTCGGAACTCCTGCTGGAATCGACGGAAGAGAAGAACCCGGCCCGCGAAGACCTGATGGAAATCCGAACGGCGGCGGATCGGGCCGCCCAGCTCATCGCCCAGCTTCTGGCGTTTTCGCGGCGGCAGATCTATTCGCCGCGCGACGTCGAGATCAACGATCTGTTGCTGCGTTCGTCGAAGATGCTCAGACGACTCATCGGAGAGGATATCGAGCTGTTCACGCAGGTCGCGGGAACCGATCTTCACCTGCGCGCCGATCCCACACAGATCGAGCAGATTCTGGTGAACCTCGCGGTCAACGCCCGCGACGCCATTTCGACCACCGGAAAAATCCGGATTCGGGTCGAAGCCCGGCGCGTGGACGAAGAATTCGCGGGAAAACATGCCGACGCGAAGGACGGCGACTACGTCATGATTTCCGTTTCGGACAACGGAACGGGCATGACCGCCGACGTGCAGGCGCAGATCTTCGAGCCCTTTTTCACCACCAAGGAGCGAGGCAAGGGCACCGGCCTCGGCCTGTCCACCGTGTACGGCATCGTGCGGCAGAACGGCGGATTCCTGGTTGTCACCTCGGCAGCCGGCGAAGGCTCGACGTTCGACGTCTTTCTCCCCCGGATCGTGGACCCACAATAGAAAACGGAGCGGGACGAAGCCGACGATTGAGCATGGCGGCAACGTTCTGCTAACCTGAACCTCATACCTCGTCGGCGACGACAGCCGGCGCGCGTCGGGGCCATCTTGGAAAAAGTCGAATCGACCAAATCGGCGGGAAAGCGCGAACGCCTGCGCGTGCTCGTCGCCGACGATGATGAGCTCGTCATCAGCGAGGCCCTCGGGGCGCTCACGGCGCCGGTTCCGCCCGGCGAGGCGCGCGGTGCGCGGGGAGAGACGCGGTCGGAGCCGGGCGTCGATTTCGACGTCGCCATCTGCCGTCGCGGCGAGGAAGCGATCCGCACGATCCGCGACGCCGCCGGGGGCAACGATCCCTTCGCGGTGGCCTTTCTCGATTATCACATGCCTCCGGGCATCAGCGGACTGACCGCGGCGGAGGAGATCCGCGTTCACGATGCCGACGTGGAATTCGTCATCGTCGGCGCGCCCGAGGATCTTTCCACAAAGGACCTGGGGCGCACCGCGGGACCTCTGCATCGAATTCTCTTCGTCCCCGCGCCGACCCGCGCGCTGGAATGGCGGCAAACGGCGCTCGTGCTCGGCCACAAGTGGCGGGCGCAGCGCGCGCATCAGACGCAGGCGCGCAAGTGGAACACGATGCTGCGCGAGCGGGAAACCGAGCTGCGGGCCTATCGCTCGGGCCTGACCGCCGAGATCGCGAAGCACGCGCGCACCAATCTCGAACTGCGCGACACGCAGGAGCACTACAATCGCCTGACGCAGGTCACGCGCGAGGGCGTGATCGTCTATCACCAGGGCAAGATCGTGGACGCCAACGCCGTGGCCGAATCCCTGTACGGTTTTCGAAGCGGCGAGATGATCGGACGCGAATTTTTCGACCTGTGGCCGCTCGACGCCCACTCGCCGATTCAACAACGGATGGAGTCGGAAAACACCGCCGCGCATCCCGAGATCGGCGTGCGCAAGGACGGCTCGCGCTTCAACGCCGAGCTCGTCATCACCGCGTTCATGTACCGAAACCGATCGATGTATCTGGCGGTCGTCCAGGACGTGACCGAACGCGAAACCGCGCAGCAGGCGGTGCGCGAGACCGAGGAACGCTATCAGGGCGTGTTCGAGGCCGCCGGCGAAGGCATCGGCATTCTCGACCTCAAGGGGATTCTGCAGGACGCCAACGCGGCCTACGCCGAGATGCTCGGGTTTGCCCGGGCCGACCTCGTCGGCAAACCCATGTCGGCCTTCGTGCGCCCGGGCGACGAACCGTTCACTCCGGCGTTTCTGGCCGAAATCCGCACGTCGAAAACGCGCACCCCGGTCCGGCTCGAGGCCGTGTTCATGCGCAAAAACGGCGACCCGGTCGACGTCGAGGTCGCCCTCATGCCCCTGACGTTCGCGAAGCGCTCCGCGCTGATCGGCATCTTCCGCGACGTGACCGAACGCAAGAATGCCGAGCGCGCGCTGCGCGAAAGCGAAATGCGTTACCGCATGCTCGCCGACAACGCGACCGACATCATCTGGACGATGGACATGGAGCTGCGTTTCACGCACGTGAGCCCGGCGGTCACGCGCGTGTTCGGGTACTCGGTCGCCGAGGCGCTCGATCTGCCGATGGCGAACCTGATGCGCCCCGAGGACGTGGAGAATGCGCGCAGCATTCTGCGCAATGCGGTGCAGACATCGCAGGACGGCGTCCCGACGTCGGCGCCCGCGATTCTGGAACTGCGCAACATCCACAAGGACGGGCACACGATCTGGACCGAGACGACGATCGACTACATCCGCGACGAGGCGGGCAACCCGACCGGCATCATCGGCGCGACGCGCGACATCACCCGGCGCAAGGAGGCCGACGCCGAAAAAGAAACGCTGCAGGCGCAGCTCCGCCAGGCGCTCAAGATGGAGGCGATCGGGCGGCTCGCCGGCGGCGTGGCGCACGACTTCAACAACATGCTGACGGGCATCCTCGTCAACGCGCAGATCATGATCGGCGCGCTCGACGTGGGGCACCCGCTGCGCCTGGAGGCGCAGGAGATCAAGCGCGCGGCCGAGCGCGCGGCCGACCTGACGAAGCAGCTCCTCGCCTTCGGCCGAAAGCAGATCATCTCGCCCAAGGCGCTCAACCTCAACGAGATCGTCCAGATGTCGCAGAAGATGATCGGTCGCATCATCGGCGAGGACATCGAGCGCATCTACGACCTGGGCGAGTCGCTCTGGTCCATTCACGCCGATCCGGTGCAGATGGATCAGATTCTGGTCAATCTCTCGGTCAACGCGCGCGACGCCATGCCGCAGGGCGGCACGCTGCGTTTCGTGACGCGCAACTGCCATCTCGACCGAATGTTCTGCCGGGCGCACCCCGGCTGCACCCCGGGCGAATACGTGCTGTTGCAAGTGTCCGACAACGGCCACGGCATGGACGAGGAGACGCAGAAGCTCATCTTCGAGCCGTTTTTCACGACGAAGGAAAAAGGCCAGGGAACGGGCCTCGGCCTCGCGACCGTCTTCGGCGTCGTGAAGCAAAACGAAGGATTTATTTACGTCGACTCCACGCCGGGCCAGGGCGCGACGTTCCGTATCTATTTTCCGCGCCTCGCGGCCGCCGCGGAAACGGCCGCCGCCGCGGAATCCGCCCCCATCCGGGGCGGGCGCGAGCGCGTGCTGGTGGTGGACGACGACGAGATGATCCGCGACGTCACCGCGCGCGTGCTGCGGACGAGCGGTTACGCGGTCGAGTCGGCGACGAGCGGCGCGGCGGCGATCCGGCTGTGCCGCGAGGGCGACGGCGTGCCGGAACTGCTCATCACGGACATCGTGATGCCGGGAATGAGCGGGCGGGAACTCTACGACCGGCTGCGGGAGATTGTGCCCTCGCTGCGCGTTCTGTTCATTTCGGGATATCCCGAAGACGCCATCGCGGGACGCGGCCTGCTCGATATCCGCACGAACTACCTTCAGAAACCGTTTTCGATCGAGCGCCTCTCGCAGCTCGTCCGCGAGATCCTCGACGCGCCCGCCGCCCCGGCGCCGCCCGGCTGATTCGCGAAAAAACTCAGTGCGCGGCGGCGAGTCGCCCGATCACGTCCGTCGCGATCGCCTTCGCGTCGCGGTCCGCGTCGATCCACGTCACACGGCCGGGCGTCGCGGGATGATTGGCCGGCGCGGCGACGAACAGCGGCACATCGCCCAGATCGAATGCGTCGAGCGCCGCGCGCACCGCCGCGATCCCGTCCGCGTCCCACGCCGAATCGGGCCAGACGACGAGGGCGTCGGCGTCTTCCTGCAACGCCGCCCCCGCGATCCCCTCCGGCGCGCGACTCTCGCCCAGGTGAATGATTTCCGCGCCCGCGTCCCGCAACGCCCTCGCCACGGCCCTGTGCGCGCCGTCCGCCGACGGCGCGAGCGCGATCAGAATCCGAATCCGCCTGTCCATGTCGTCCCCGAGACTTCGCCGTCGCGAGTTGTTCGCGTCGCCGCGTTTTACCGCGATGCGGCGCGCTTTCGAACCGTCGGCGACGCGCCGATCGCGAGTTCGCCGGCTTGGACAATTCCCCGGCGCGGTGGTAAAGCACGCGCACGAACGTCACGCGACCGGTGAAACATGGGGACAAGACGATGACCGAAGCCGCCGAGGACCCGGCGCCGGAACTCATGGGCGAGGACGGCTGGACGGCGCTGCCGATGCCGAAAAGAATCGGACGCGGGCGTTCGTTCGTATCCGGCGACATCGACGGCGACCGGTTGCGCGTTCGGTATTTCCGGCGCGAGTCCGACGGCGCGATGGTGGGGCGCGTGTGGTTCGGACCGGGCGCCGAAGGCCCGCCGTTGCACGTCCACGGCGGCAGCATGGCCGCGGTGCTCGACGAGGTCATGGGCGGCGCGGCGTGGATGGCCGGGCACACGGTGGTCGCGGCGCAGATCACCGTCAAATTCCGCCGCATGATTCCGCTTCTGCGCGTGATGACCCTGGAGGCGTGGGTGACGAAAATAGAAGGCCGGCGCGTAGCCACCGCCGGGCGCCTGATGGGAGACGACGGCGAGGTCTACACCGAGAGCGAGGGGCTCTTCATCGAACTCGCCGCCGACCAGTTCGCCGACCTGGCCGATCGGGCGCGCAAGGCGTGGGTCACGGCGCAGACCGTGCACCCCGCCTCCGACGAGGCGACCGGCTGATTCCGCCGAATTTCCCGCAATTTCGCGCGCCTGGCGTTTGTTGACAGTCCTTTTCCCGCCTCCCTATACTCCGGCGTCTTTTTCGGGGAGTGCGTTGAACTTCTGTCGGAAATTTCCGCTCGCGGCCTTGGCCGCCTGTGTCGCGGCGTTCGCGGCGGCGTGCGGTTCACCGCCCGCGGAGTTCTCCGGCCAGGGCGGCGTCTTCGACTCCCCCGTCGGCGTGACGGTGAACGGCGACTACGCCTACATCATGAACGCCAACTTCGATCTCTCCGACGAAAAAGAAGGCGCGATCACCGTCGTCGATATTCCGAAAAGCCTCGTCAATCGCAAGGACGGCATCGTCACCCGCGTCGTGACACCCCCCTTCATCGGCCAGATGGTCCTTTCCGCGGACCGTTCGACGGGTTATCTCGCCAACCGGCGTAAGAACTCGGTGATGCTGGTCGATCTGACCGACCCCGCGCTGCCGAAGATTCTCGATCTCGATCCCGACCGCGACGGCGATCAGGGCATCAAGGTCGGTCGCGAGCCCTACGCGCTGACGCTTTCCCCCGACGACGAGACGCTCTACGTGGCCAACCTCGGGTCGGGCGACCTGTCGATCGTCGATATCCCGAGCCAAAAACTCGTGAAGAACGAGCAGCTCCAGTGGGGCATCAACGAGATTCGCATTCCGCCGGGCGGGCGCTACGCTTACATCACCAACCGCGGACTGCAATCGGTCGTGCTCTTCGACACGGTGACGAACCGCATCAATACGGCGCTCGAAACCGGCAGCCGACGCACCGGCATCGGCGTCGATACGCGCGGCATCGACTTCACGCCCGACGGGCGCTGGGCGTTCATCGCCGCGCGCCAGCCCGAGGCGCTGCTCGTCGTCGAGACCGCAAAGCTGCCCACGCACCCCGAGGACGCCATCGTCGATCTACTGCCCCTCGACCTGAAACCCACGGCCGTGCGCGTCACGCCCGACGGCGGCGAGGTGTGGGTCAGCAACTTCAGCGCGAACAACATCTACATTTTCGATACGCGCTCGCGCGCGATCCTCGACGTCATCACCGTCGGCGGCGGCCCGTCGGATATCGCGTTCACCGAAGAGAACCCGCGCGACCCGGGCCACTACTACGCGCTCGTGACGAACTTCTACACGCACAACGTCAGCCTGATCGACGCCCGCAGCAAGGAGTACATATGGGTCATTCCGTAAAGGGAATGACGCTCCGGCTGTGCGTGGCGGTGCTGGCCGCGGCGACCGCGTGGCTGGCGGCGTGCGGCGGCGGCGGGCGCGGCGTCGTCGACGAGCAGAACCGGTTCGCCGGGCCGACGACCATGGCCGTCGCGCCGAATTTTCTCGATCCCTACGGGCATTACCTGTTCGTCGCCAACAGCCAGGGCGGCACGATCAGCGTCATCAACGCGCACAGCTATCAGGTGCTCTCGGCGCACACCGACGACGTGAACGATTACGACGTGATCCGCGTGGGGCGCGCCCCGCACCGCATCGCGCTCACCCCCGCGGGCGATCGGCTCTTCGTCACCGACGCGTGGGAAGACACCGTGCGCATCGTCTCGGGCTGGGCCGGGCGGCGGCCGGATATCTTCGACGTGAAGGTGGTCTTCGACGAGGTCGGGAACAAGTTTCTGCGTTACGAGATCGCGGTGACGGAGCTGGACACCGTCGTGCGCGCGGGCGAAATCGCCATGCCGAGCTTCCCCGATTCGGCCGGGTCCATCGTGCCGGTATTCGTCACCGACCCGGACAACGATCGCGTCGTCGTGCTCGACTCCGAAACCGGCGCGGCGATCGACGAGATCCCCCTGCCCGAAAGCCCCACGAACATCGCCGTCACCCCCACGGGCAACCTCGTATTCGTCACCGGCGACGAAGGGCGGCTCTACATCATCGACGGCGACGACTTCACCCTGCTCGTCGACCTGACACTCGATCTGGGCGGCACGCTCGGGCGCATCGTGACGAGCGACGACGGCGACGAGCTCTACGTGCTCAACAACGATCCCCCGCGATTGCAGGTGATCGGCCTGAATCCCGTCCGCCTCATCACGGACGACGTGCGTCTACAGGCGTCCACGAACGGCATCGCGCGGTCCGGGCGCGGCGACTGGATCTACATCGCCGGCGACGACGGCTACGTCTACGTCTTCGATCCCACCACGCGGCGCATCTGCAATTCGTGGGGCGGTCGGGTGTTTCTCGACGACGAGTGGCCGACCTCGAACACGCGGCTCGAACGCATCGACGTCAAGGACTGCCGCGTGCTGACCGAGCAGTGGGAAGTGGTCTTCCAGCAGTTCGAGGGCGACTGGACGGTGCGGGGTTCGCGCTCGGGATTGCAGATCGGGCGGGCGCAAAGCAACCAGTACTACGTCACCGACGACGGCGCGCTCGGATTTTTCATCCGCGACGACGATCAGCGCGCCTCGGACGAGGACACGTTCTATTTCGAGACCAATGTCGGCATCGAGCCGATCCGCGTGGGCCTCGTGCCCGACGACATCATCGCCACGCCCTACTTCCTCGATCCCGAATTCGACGTCGTGTACGTGTCGAACGCGGGCACCGACAACCTGTCGATCTTCTTCAACGAGGAAAATCAGCGCCTCGGCGCGGTCAACTGACGGCGAAACGGCCCGGCGTCGTTTCCAATTCATTCATCAATTTCGACTCCGAAGCGCGTGTCGCCTGATTCGGTTTCATCCCTGATTCCGACTCCAAAAACGTCCCAAGCTGTCGAATGTCATTTTCGCGATAACTTTATTCAGATACGGCTATAAGCGGGACAATGACACAAGAGTGAGATTTTATCGCGCACGTTCGACGGCGAAACCTGTAGCCTAGGGAGCAATGACGTTGCGGACGACGTTGTTTGACGCGAAACCGCCAATGGTCCAGCTGCTCGGTCTGTTCGAGGAACCCGCCGTCGCTTCCGACGCCACCGGGCGCATTCTGGCCTGGAACGACCCATTCGTCCGCGCCTTCGAAGATCAAGCCGTCTTTGCGCGGATGGAACACCGGTTCACGACCCGCGAACCCGATTCGACCTGGGACGCCGTCTGGCGGGCCATCGTCGACAAGGGTGAATGGTCCGGCGCGTTATGCCGGATTCCGCCCAGGCTCAACGGGAGTTGGAAGGCGCATGCGAGACTGATCGCGGGCGAGCGCCCGGACGTCGCCGTCGTTCTCTGGCGGATACACCGACTCCGCGACGACGCTCACGGGCATTACCGCGAAGCGTTCGCGTCGAGCCCAACCGCGATCCTGTTCGCCGATCTCGACGGGCGCGTGATCGAGGTCAACCGGGCGTTTTGCGGCTTGTGGCGGATCTCCGAGGCGCACCCGCGTCTGGCCGATTTGTCGTCCGACCTGTGGGACAACGCACCGAGCGTGGGCGAGATCGCCAAATGCGCTGCGCAGGGCAAAAGCTGGTCGGGCGAGGTCCGCGGGCGTCGCGCGGATGGCAGCGGTTTCCCCGCCCATGTCTTCGCGGCCGCGGTTCCCGGCGCCGCCGGCGAGCCCTCGATGGTCACGATGACGGTCTTCGATCTCACGCAGTCCCGCGCAACGACCGACGAACTGCGCGCAAGCCGCGAACGCCTGCAACTGGTGGTCAATGCCGCCCCCGTGGTCCTTTGGGCCATCGATCGGGACGGCGTGTTCACGCTCTCCGAAGGACGGGAACTGAGTTCGATCGGACTCGCGCCGGGTCAGGTCGTCGGAAGTTCCCTCTTCGAGTTGTACGCCGACGTCCCGGACACGATTCGCGAAGCGCGGTGCTGCCTGGCGGGGGAGTCGTTCTCCTCGGTGGGAACGTACGGCCCATACGCCTACGAGAGCCGTCACGAGCCGCTGCGCGATGCCGAAGGCCACGTGATCGGCGCGATGGGCGTGGCGGTCAATATCACCGAGCGTAAACGCGCCGAGGCGGCGCTCGCCCGCGTGAAGGAAAGCCTCGACAACGCGCAGCGCATCGCGAAGCTCGGAAACTGGGATTGGAATCCCGATTCGGATCTCGTCTGGTGGTCTGACGAGATCTATCGCCTGCTCGACCTGGACATCGGCGCCGTCACGCCGGGCCTGCGGCCCTTCATGCGCTTCGTGCCCGACGAGGATCGCGAATCGCTGAAAAAAATGATCGGCGTGGCGCTCGCCTCGGAAAAGTCGTGGCACATGGAACATCGCCTCGTCACGGCGACGGGCCGCGACATCGTCGTCCGCCATTGGACCGAGGTCGTTCGCGACGAACGCGGCAAACCGCTGCGCCTTCGCGGCGTCATCCAGGACATCACCGAAATCCGAAAGCTGGAGCAGGAGCAGGGAGAACTGCGCGCCCTGTATGCCCAGTCCCAGAAACTCGACTCCGTCGGACGTCTCGCGGGCGGCGTCGCGCACGACTTCAACAACCTCATCACCACGGTCCGCGGTTACACCGACCTGTTGTTGCGCGACGACGGCCTGTCCGACGACGTGCGGACCTACGTGGATGAGATTCGGCGAACGGCGGACCGGGCGGCCTCGCTGTCGCGACGGCTTCTCACGTTCAGCCGGCGCGAAGAGGCGAATCCCCGCGTGGTCGAGATCGACACCGCCATCGAGGACGCATCGCGGATGGTGCGCCGGCTCATCGGCGAGAACATTCAGCTCGAGCTCGGCCTTGGCGCGGGTGACTCGGGGGTCCTCATCGATCCCGTGCATCTGGATCAGATCGTCATCAATCTCGCGGTGAACGCCCGCGACGCCATGTCGCGCGGCGGCCAGATCCGTTTCGAGACCGGACGGGTGCGCCTCGACGCACCGGTCGGCGTCGTGATGCCCCATTTCGTTCCGGGCGATTATGTCCGGCTTCGCGTGGCCGACTCCGGCTCCGGCATCGCGCCCGAGCACCTCGACAAAATCTTCGAACCGTTTTTCACGACCAAGGTCGCGGGTGAAGGCACGGGGCTCGGGCTCGCGACGGTGTACGGACTGGTGACGCAGAGCCGGGGCATGATCGACGTGACCTCTCGCGTCGGTGTGGGCACCACCTTCGTGATCCATTGGCCCGTCGCGACGCATCGGGAGATCGCGGAACCCGAACCCGTCGCGGAAGCGATCCGCCCCGGCGGACGAATCCTGCTCGTCGAGGACGAGGACGGCGTCCGCCGATTGACCTCGCTGATGCTCAAGTCGCTGGGATTCTCGGTGACGGAGGCGGCGTCGGGCGTCGAGGTCCTCCATCTCGGGCCGGGCGACCTGCGGACCATCGACCTGCTGATGACGGACATCGTGTTGCCGTACATGAACGGGCGGGAGCTCTACGAGAAGCTGCGCCCCGCCCTGCCGGATCTTCGCGTGATGTACGTGTCGGGGTATCCGCTCGAAGTGGTGACGAAGTACGGCATCGTTCCGGGCGCCGACGTCTTCATCAGCAAACCGTTCACGATGGAATCGCTGCAAAACGCCCTGTCGCGGTTTTTCCGGCCGGAGTCTCGTGTCGCCCGCGGATCGTAATCACAGCAGATCGTTCACGACCGCGTCGCGATAGATCCCCTCGACCTCCCAGCCCACGCAGTAAGTCTCCTCGTAGAAATCGGGGTGGTCGAACTCGTGCCTGTCGGCGAAGGGCACGATGTAGCCCAGCTCGTCGTTGCACAGCCCCGCGTGCATCGGGATCGTGTCGTCCAGGTGTTCCTCGTAGCCGGTCATCGCCTCGAATGAAAACACGCCCCAGTCCGGGCCGTAATCGAAGCTCGATTCCTCGCGGCCCAACAGCGTTTCGGGAAAGGTCTCGCCCGGCGCGGTGACGATCGTGAGGGGCCCGACGCGGATGCGTCCGATCACCTCGGGGATGCAGCCCACGATCCCGCACTCCCAGTAATGATCGCGGTCCAGGTTCGTCGGGCGATCGACGAGCCCCGCCAGAAACGCCGCCATGTGCAACGGATTGCGCACGGGGATGCGGATCGTCGCGGCCGCGACGTCGAGCGCCGGGGTCGTGCGCACGGGCTCGCCGTCCAGCGCCAGCGCGGCCCAGTCGGCCACCGCGAATCCGAGCGACCACGATTTCTGCCAGCTCTGATCGTTGAGCCAGATGGGATCGCCGCCCCCGTCGGTCAGCCGGACCCCGGACTCGTCGTAGGCCGGTACGTCCACGCCGAGCGGCGTGCCGAGCCCACCCACCGCGCCCGAGAGATAGACCGACGTCCCGCCGAAGAGCGTCTCCATCCGCTGCCGCGTCCATTGCGGGAAGTCGGCGGAGAACTCCATCGCGCTCATCGTGACCTCGGGGTGGTTGTGCCAGTTCACCAGCGTGGCCACGGTCGAATCGTCATCGGCGACAAAACGCGCCGCGGCAACATCGGGGTACGCCAGATACGGCCGCCGCGAGTCACGAATCAGGCCGGGGTGGTTCGAGCCGGGTTCGTTGATCGTCGCGCGTCCCGCCTGCACCGATACGGGCGCGAGGTCGTCCCACGTGTCGATGACAAGTTGCGTGATCGTGTCGGTCAGGAACTGCGAATAGGTCTCGTCGCGACCGCTCGTGAGTGGGTCGGGGCCCCAGATGCCGAGCGTATCCGGCGCTTCGTGCGTGTGCGTGGCGGAGATGAAGATGTGGTCCGGCGCGAGACCGCGGACGGCGAGGGCGTCCTTGACAACCTGCGTGCGCGGCGACGGAAACCCGACAAGATCGACGCTCACGAGCACGGCATGCTCGTCGCCCTTCGCGAAGACGAGCGCCGAGGCCGTCAGGTCGTCGTGGACGCCCGTCGCGATGCGGATGCTCGACCCGCCCACGTACCAGGGGCTCGGATGGTTTTCGAGGGTCGGCGAGACGATGGCGCGACCCGCCGCGACGTAGAGTCGACCGTCGTCGGGCGGCATGGGCAGATCGTCCGAGGTGTCGTCGTCGCCGGTGTCGTCGTCGCCGGTGTCGTCATCGGATGCGTCGTCGTCGGTGTCGTCGTCCGCGTCGTCATCCGACGTATCGTCATCGGCGTCGTCATCGGGCAGCGGCGGCCACGTGTCGTCGTCCGCCGAATCGTCATCGTCGGCGTCGTCATCATAGGAATCGTCGTCGGTGTCGTCGTCCGAAGCATCATCGTCCGCGACGAGACCTCCCGGCGAACCGTCCGAATCCGACCCATCATCGCCGCCGCCGCACGCGGCGGCAAAAATCATCAGTGCGATCGGCCAGCCCATCCGCACGCCGATCGCCAAGAATGTTCTCATCATCGTTCCCGTCCTGACGGAATCGAATCCGATCAAAGAACGGCCCGGCTGTCAATCGGCGCCGAATCGAAGAGCCGGCGCGAGGCCGGCCCTTCGGTAATTCGCTCGGAATTTCGGATCAGAAGCGCACGAAGAACACGATCGACGCCTCGTTGCCCGGCGCGGGGAACGCGATCTTCGCGAGACCTTTTTGCAGGATGTCGGCCACGTCGGAATCGCCGGTTTCGTTCTTCATGACCTCGACCTTGGTGACTTTGCCCTGGGCATCGATGGTGATCTTCACCATCGCGCTTTTGCCGCCGTGCGACTTCTGGAAGTCGGAGAGTTTCTTCGCGACCTCGTGCGTGAAGCCCTTGGTGAGCGCGTCGCGGTATGGCCCTTCGCTCGCGATGCCGAGGAATGCCACCGGATCCACGAAGGGACCGCCGGATTCGCCGCCTTCGGCTTCGTCCGCCGCCACCATGTTCGCCGACGAGCGACTCATCGCCTTGCCCTGCGCGCTGACGGACGGCATCGGTTTGCCCGGCGACATCATCTTCATCGCGGGCGGAGGTGCGGCGACGCCGCCGGACATCGAACCCGAGCCGCCGCCCATGCCGTGACCGGAGCCCGTCGCCATGGTTGCGTCGACTTCCTCTTTGTCCTTGCCGAACACGCCCTCGTACGACACGCCCTCGGGCATCTCGACCGGCACCTGCACGGTGACCTGCTTGCCGCCCTCGTTGCGCACCTTCTCTTCGACGGCGACGAACGACGTGTATTCGGTGACCAGCCGGTAATCGAGGCCGAGTTTCGTGATCTCCTCGACGAGCTGGTTGGTGTGGCCTTTGTTCGTCATCTCCGCGGACAGCTCGCCGATCTTCGCCCGCGCCCACATCGTTCCGAGCGCGCTGTAGCCGCCGTTTTCGGCCGGGAATTTCACGGGGACCGCCATCGTCGTCAGCCCCCTCGCCGTCTTGCCGGCAATTTGCACCGTCGCCTCGCCGGGTTTCGTGAATTTCCCGTGGACGACGAGCGGCTGCCCGGCGAAAAGATCCGGCACCTTCGCCGGAATCTGCCCCGCCACCTGCAAACCGCCCCAGTCGATCTGGATGTCGGTCAGCACCGGCGCGTCGATGCGCTTGTGGAATTTTTCAACCACTTCATTCGTCGGTTCGTCCTGACGCACGAACTGCGCGAAGCCCTTGCCCTCTTCGGACATGCGATCGATGAGGTAGCGATTGACGGACGAGCCGCAGCCGAGCGTGAACAGGCGCGCATCGCCGAGGTTGCGGTGGATCTCGCCGATGATTTCGGTCTCGTTGCCGATGTAGCCGTCGGTCGTCATGAAGACGATGCGCAGGCGCTTGGGGTCCGCCGGCCAGTTGAGCGCGGTCTGGATGACCGGCAGCATTCGCGTGCCGCCTGTCGCCTGAATCTGGTCGATGAACTTCGCCGCGTCGCGCACGTTTTCGGAGGTGGCGGGCACGGGGCCCGGGGCCATCGAGGTCACGATGTCGTTGAAGTTGAAGACCTGGAACGTGTCATCGGCGCGCAGTCCGCGCAGCGCGCGCTTGACCGCTTCCTTCGATTTCGTCAGCGGGTCACCCTGCTGGCTGCCCGACGAATCGACGACGAAGAGTATCTCGCGCGATCGGATTTCCTTGTCCTCGTAATTCGCCTTGGGCGCGAGCACGAGCAGGAAATGCCCCTCGCCGTCTTTGGTCCACGTCAGCACGCCCGACTGGGGCGCGTCGCCCAGCACCTTGTAGCGCACGATCAGATCCTTGTTGGGGATCGTGTCGCGTTCATCCAGACGCACCTCGGCCGCCGCGTCGCCCTTCTTGTCGACCTTGATCATGTGCGATGTGGAGCGCAGCTCGTGAAACGGCACACCCGCGTTGAGGTGCACGGTGACGTCGATGTCATGGCCCGAGCGCTCGCCGGGTTTGAGCACCGGCGGCGTGATGCGCGACGCGTCGGGCACGCGGTTGGTGTCGGGCGCCCATCCGCCGCCCTTTTTGCCGAGGACGAATTCGCCCGGGATGTAACGCGGGCCGACGACCATGGGGAACACGAATTCGTATTCGCCCTCTTCGTACCTGAGCGACTCAACGTAGCTGATCTCGATCTTGATGTCGTCGCCGGGCATGATGTTGGCGACGGACTGCGTGAAGATGTTGGGCCGCTCCTGGTCGAGCAGCGACGCGGTCTTGCCCGCGGCCTTGGCCGCCTCGTAGATCTGCCGCGCCTCCTCGCGCTTTTTGATGACGCCTTTCACGACGCGCTTGCCGATCGTCATGGTCATGTCGTCCACCGCGGCCTCGTGGGGCAGCGGGAAGACATACACGGCCTCGATCGGATCCTTGGACTTGTTCACGAATGTCTGCGTGACGTTCACACGCGCGACGAAGCCGCCGACGAAGGCTTCGACGCTCGTGTGCGCGAGCGGGATTTCGACCTTCTTCTGATCCTTGGTGAGGACCAGCAACTGACCCGTGCCGATCTCGTCGTCCTCCTCGGCTTCCGCGATCTGCGGCATGGCCATGGCCAGCATCCCGAGGATCAATCCCGTTCCCCAACCGATTCGACTCATCCTTCATCCTCCGAAATCCGGCGGGCGCAAGTCGGCGCTCGCGACGATGAGATATCGTCGGACACACCGCATGTCCGTGCCGCTGTGATGATGCGTCAGACAACGGGCCGTGGCGAGGGGTTCCAGGGGGACCCTCACCCCGCCTCGCGATGCTCAGCACCCCTCTCCCGCCCGGCGGGAGAGGGGACGGGGGTGAGAGCCTTGCCCGCGCCTCACGGCCCCTTTTCCGCTATAATTCGTCGCGCAACGCGCACCCCGGATGTCCGATTTGACCGCGCCCCTTTCGCCCTCCCGACGCACCGTCCGCATCGCGTGCGCCGCCGCGTTTGCACTGTCGGTGTTTTACGCGCTGTCGATCTCCGGCGCGGCGGGCGAGGCGTTCTCGCTGCGTTACCTCGCGCAAAGCCTGTGGGACGATCACCGGCTTTCGGTCAACGAATTCGCCGCGAAGGGCTGGCTCGACGATCATTCCCGCAACCGCGACGACGTCTTCGTCCACTGGCCGCCGGGACCGGCGATTGTCGGTCTGCCGTTTTACGTTGTCGGCCGCTATGCCGACGGCGCGCCCGCGTCGGATCTGCCCACGTTGATCGGCGGCGAGGCGTCGCGAACGATGGCGCTGTTTTTCAGCGTGTGCGCGGGCGGGTGCGTGGTGCTGCTGTTCTTCGTGATGGGCCGGTTTTGCGCGAGCCCGTGGATTCGCCTTGTCCTGTGCGCGAACTTCGCCCTCGCGTTTTCTACGTGGCCGCTCGCGTCGATCTACAGCCGCCACGTGCCCACGGCCCTTCTGGTCCTGATCGGTTGTTGGGGCGCGTTGCGCGTGCGCGAAAACGCTCGTGACGGATCGGCTCTCGCGCTGTGCGCGCTCGCATCGGGTCTATTGCCGCTCTTCGATTACTCCGCCGCGATCATCGCGCCGTTTCCGTTGGTGCTCGCGTGGCCGGGATGGCGCGCCGCGCGGGCGAATCGCGCGCTCGCGTGGCCGCTGGCGCTGCTCGTCGTCGGTCCCATGCTGCTCGGCGCCTACAACACCGCGTGTTTCGGCGCGCCGTGGGTGACGAGCTACGCGCGCTCCGTGCAGCACGAATGGGCGCGCACTTTTGCCGGGACGTTTTCGGGCTCGGTCGTCGAGGGGCTGCGCTTCCTGCTCTTCAACCACGGGCCGATTCCCGACGGCATCGCGGCGCGCACCGGCTTCCCGCCCGCGTTCCTCGCGCACTACCGCGCGGCGGAGTTCACCGGGTTGCTCTTCGTCGCGCCGATTCTTCTCCTTTCGATTCCCGGCCTCGCCTTTGGCGTGAAGGAGCGCAGAACACGCGCGGTCTTCGCCACGCTGACCGCCGTCGTCGTGCCGACCCTGCTCCTCATGAGCACGCACCGCACGCTCTTCGGCGGCGAGAGTTTCACGCCGCGATACATCTATCACGTGACGCCCATCCTTTTCGCCGCGTCGGCGTACGCGCTCGGGCGCATCGAGGCGTCGCCGCGCGTCCGCCCTATTGTCTTTCGGTTCGCTCTGGTCGCCGTGGTGGGGATCGGCGGCATCGACGACATTCGCCTGGGCGCGACCGCCATCGCCAAGACCGCCGCGCGGACGGCGCGCATCGCGGGCGGGGACGCGACGAGCCCCGCGTCGCTCGTCGCGGCCAACGCGGGGCACATGGCGATCGCGCTCGTCCTGCTCGCCGTGACGTGGGCGTGCGTGTACGCCGTGGCGATTCGGATGTTCGGTCCCGCGAATCCGGCGAGCGATTCGAACGCGACAAGGGCTTGATTTGACGGGGGCTTCGACTATGATCCGCCGTCTTTCGGGGGCGAAACTCCGCGACTCGCGCGGATGACAGGAGCGACGCGATGCCGGCGATTTCGGCCATTCAGGTCCGCAAGGGAAATATTCTCGTCTACAACAAGGAGCTCTACCGCGTGATGGTCATGCACCATCACACGCCGGGCAACCTGCGCGCCATCGTGCGAATCACGATGAAGGGCCTGAACTCGGGCACGAAGATCGAGGAGCGGTTCCGCCCGAGCGACATGCTCGAAAAGGCGACGCTCGACGTCGCGAATCTCCAGTACCTCTACCACCAGGGCGACCACTACGTCTTCATGAACACCGAGACGTACGAGCAGCTCGAGCTCGACGAGGAAACCGTGGGCGAGGCCATGCTGTACATCGTCGAAAATGCGACGGTGAACGCGCTCATGCACGGCATGAACGTGGTGGGTATCGATCTGCCGCCCAAGGTCGACCTGCGCGTCGTCGAAACCACGCCGTATATGAAGGGCGCGACGGTTTCGAACGCGCCCAAGCCGGCCAAGCTCGAAACCGGCCTGGCGATCCAGATCCCCAGCTTCATCGAACAGGGTGAACTGGTTCGCATCGACACCGAGACCGGCAACTACATCGAGCGCGCGAAGTAAACGCGACAAACACCGTTCACGCCACCAGACGCAGGCTCCACAAGAACGCCGGCGCGCTGCGCAGCCGGAAGTGCGTGATCGACTTCGAGACGAGCTTGCCGGTCGCGACCTCGGTCAGGCGCCCGTAGCAGGTCGTGTGCGTGACGTGCAGATTCCAGGGGCGAAGGTTGATCTTCTCCCCGACGAAATGGTAGCGCGCGCCCGCCGCGTCGAACTCGAACTCGTAGCGGATCTTCTGCTCCGAGAAGTACATCAGCGTCAGAGTGCCCTGAACGCCGACGTTCTCGCACAATCCATTGATCGTGACGGTGCCCTTGAGTGGTGAACGCATGAAGTCCGCGGCCTTGGGATTCGCCCAGCGCGACACGTCGTCCGTTCCCCACGTGACGCGAAACTCCATGAAGCGCCGTCCCGCCGGGCCGAAGCCCGGCTCGAACTCGTGTTCGCCGGTCATGACCTCGTCGATCTCGAAGCCGACGCGTTTTTCCTTCCACGCGCTCTTCACGCGTCCCATCAGATCCGACATGGCGATCCCTCCCCGGTCGGGTTTGTCCTTACGCGGCCGCGCCGGCTTTCGCACTCTTGTCCGCGCTCTTGTCCGCGCTCTTGTCCGCGCTTTTGGCCAGCAGCCACGTGGCGATGCGCGTGATCGCGCCCGGCGCGAGCGGCAGCGCGCGCACGTGCAGCATCACGCGATTGAGCACGCTGACCATCTCCACGCGCTTGCCGCGCGTCACGGCCTTGAAGATCATGCGCGCCACGGTCTCGGGCTTGTGCGAGTACCAGGGCACGAGCTTCATCGACAGGCGCTGCATCATCGTCTCGGTCTTCACGTCGCTGTAAAAGCCCGTGTTGACCATGAAGGGATACACGGTGGTGACGCCCACGCCGTACTTGGCGACCTCGTACGAAAGCAGTTCCGAAACCGCGCCGAGCGCAAGCTTGATCGCCGCGTACGCGCCCCAGGTCGGCAGCCGGAAGAACGCCTGACCGCTCGACACGTTGACGATGCGGCCCGCGCCGCGTTCGCGCATGTGCGGCAGGAACGCCTCGATGTGGTGGATCGGCCCCCAGAAGTTGATGGCGAGCAGCCGCTCCCACTGCGCGTGATCGGTCTCGGCGATCTCGCCCGAATAGCCGACCCCCGCGTTGTTGATGAGCACGTCGAGCCCGCCGAGATCGGCGATCACCCACGTCGCGAGATCCTGAACCGCCGCGCGATCGGAGACGTCCATCGCGCGGATCTCGACGCGCGCGCCCGTGCCCCGCAGTTCCCGTGCCGCCGCCTCGAGCGCCGCGGAGTTGATGTCGGTGAGGACGAGATCGTACCCGGCCCGCGCGAATTCGCGCGCAGTGCACAGGCCGATTCCGGCAGCGCCGCCGGTGATGAGAACGCGGCCCTTCGATGTCTTGTCCGTCATGTTCGCCGTCCTTTTCCGCTCGGGGGTTTGCCCACCAGGCCGTAAAACGCGAAGTCGACCATCTCGCGGATCATGTCCGCGAGCGGAATGTCGCCCGGCGTTCGCGATCCCCACAGTTCGATGGTGCGCAGTCCCATGCCGACGATCGCCTGCGCCACCACGGCGCTGTCGCAGGGCCGCGCGAAGCCGCTCGCGATGGCGTGGTCGAGATAGTGCCGCGCGAGCGACGCGAACTGCGCGAGCCCGGCGTCGATCACCATCGCCATGTCGGCGTCAATCGTCGGTCCCTCGCGTAAAAAGACGAGAATCAGCTCGCGGTGCGCCTCGGCCATGGCGGCGATGCGCTGGATCGCCGAGAGCGACGCGTCGCGGTACTCGCGGGCATTCGCCGGCAGGCGGGCGCTCATGTCGGCGAACTGCGCCGCGCTGGCCTCGAAAACGTCCGTCATGATCGTCTCGAAGATCTCGCGCTTGCTGTCGAAGAAACGGTAGAAGGTGCCTTGGCCGACGCCCGCCTCGGCGACGATGTCGGAGATGAGCGCGCGGTGATAGCCCTTGGCCACGAAGACGCGCCCCGCCGCCTCGAGCAGCGTCTGGCGCGTGCGGTCCTTGCGCTCCTGGTCGCTGAGGATTCGTTTCGAAGTGGGCATTGGTAACCCCGGTGACATTCCAGACGGACTCGTCCGTCCGTTTCGATTCGACCCTATCCGCTGCGGAAGGTCGTGTCAACATCGAAACGCGCGGTTTGGCCGATGCGCGCCGCGCCCCTCGTGATCCGGTCCGCCGGGCGCTATCATGCCCGCGCATGAAAACATCGCCTGCGCGTACTTGCCGAACGATCCTCGCGTCGGTCCTTCTGGCGCTCTTGCCGGTCGTGTCCGCGCCCGCCGATCCGCCCGCCGCGTGCTGGTCGGCCGAGGCGCTGTCGGCGAAACCCGGCGAGGAACGGGCACGCCGGGTGACCGAATGGATCGAGCCGGAGATCGTCGCCTTCGCACCCGCGACGCCGCCCGCGCCGCTCGGCCCGGCACCGAGCGCGACGCGCGGCGTGGTGCGTCGGGTGTGTTTGCCGGACGGCGATCGGCGGATCGCGCTCACGTTCGACCTGTGCGAGACGTCGCGCGAAATCGCGGGGTACGACGGACGCATCGTCGATCTTCTGCGCGCCGAGGACGTGCGGGCGACGTTTTTCGCCGGCGGCCATTGGATGCGCACGCACCCCGAGCGCGCCGCGCAACTGCTCGCCGATCCGCTCTTCGAACTCGGCCAACACGGCTGGAGCCACCGCAATCTCGCCGTGCTCACGGGCGACGACCTGCGTCGCGAGATCGACGCCGCCACGGTCGAGGCCGCGCGCGTGCGATCGGATCTGCTCGCGCGGCCCTGCATGGCGGGCGTGGCCGTTCCCGCGCTGAGATATTTCCGCTACCCCTTTGGCGAGTGCGACGACGACGCGCAGGCGGCGTTGAGCGACGCGGGGCTCACGGCGATCCAGTGGGATGTCGCCCCGGGCGACCCCGCGCCGGGCATCGGAGCGAAGTCGATCGCCCGCGCGATGACCGACGGCGTGCGCCCCGGCTCGATCGTCGTGCTGCACGCCAACGGACGCGGCCGACGCACCGCCGACGCGCTCGCCATTGCCATCCCGGAACTTCGCGCGCGCGGGTATGCGTTCGCGACAATTAGTGAGCTGCTCGCGGCGGGAGAGCCCGAAATCGAGACGCGTTGCTTCGTGAGCCGCCCCGGCGATACCCTGCGTTATCGGCGCGCGAGATGAGGGGCAAGCGAGATCACGGCATGACGAAACCGGTGCGCGACATGCGAAAGAACCTTCGCCTGCTGGCGCGGGAGGCGGACGACGGCGGCGTGCCGTTTCGCATCGCGCGTTTCGCGCCGCTGCGTCACGCGGATGCCATCGCCGCGATCGAGCCGATCGAGCCGTGGGCGAGCCTCGGGTATCCGGCCGGTTGGCTCGAAACCTATCTGACCCGGCGCGACACCGCGCTCTATCGATTCACGTTGTTGCGCGAAAACGAATCGGGCGACGTCGCGCCCGCGGGGTATATGGCGGTGCGTTTCCCGTGGCTCGTGGGACCATTTCTGGAGCTGCTCGCGATCGCGCCCGAGCATCAGGGTTCGGGGCTCGGTGCGTTCGCCGTCGCGCGATTGCAGCAGGCCGCGCACCGCGCCGAGCGCCAGCTCTGGACCTCGGTGGCGTTGCACAATCCCCGCGCGGCCCGGTTTTACGAAAGACTGGGATTTGTGCCCACCGCCGACGTGCCCGATCTGCTCCGGCCCGGTTTTACCGAACGGCTGCTGCGTTACGATGCGCGCCCGTAGATCCATCGCGACGCTCGCAATCGCCGCGCTGCTGGCGCTCGCCGCGCTTTCGGCTCGGGCGGACGACGCATATCCCTTCGCCATCGCGGCGGGCGCGGGACCCGTGTGGGACGACGCGAACGACTGGGGCTGGAGCCTGCGGCTCGCGGGGTTCGGGCACCCGGGCGGCCTGACGTGGCTTCAGGTCGGGATGGCGGTGGAAATGTTCGGTCGTCCCGAAGCGATCTTGCGCGACGAAACCGAAGCGACGACGCTCGGCGACACGCGTGTGCGCGAGTGGCGCACGGACGCGGGTTCGCTGATCGGCGCACAGGTGCATTTCCCGTTCGGGTTCGGATCGCTCGAAAGCAAACCGATGTCCCGCGACGATCTGGTACGCGGCGGTCGTCGCGAATGGGAGTTCGCACCCACGCTCGCCGGCGGGATGTATCTCGACTCGTCCACCACGTCGAGCCGCCGCGACACCGACGGCACGCGCGTGAAATCGGTGCGCGAGGGAGACGAGGGAACGACGCACAGCGCGGGCGCTTATGGCGAGATCGGCGCGCGGGGACGCTGGCGCGTGCTGGAACTCGCGCTCGCGGCGCAAACGATCACGGACCGGCCGGTGCAAGCCGCGGCGTGGCTCGGCTTCAACGTGCCGTGGTGAACGACCGCATCGCGCGGCGGCGGCTTACTGGATGTACCCCAGCGACTTGAGGCGTTCGAGCAACGCGGCCTGATCGAAGAGTTGCTGCGGAACCGCCGCGTCCCAGATCGCGGCCGTCACGACCAGCTCCATCGAGGCGACGGTTTCAGGCGGTACCGCCACCGACAATCGCTGCCCGGCCTCGCGGTTGGTGAGATCGGCCAGCGCCCGCGAGGGCTCCATGCTGCCGGACCCGGCCACGACGATTTCGCGATCGTTCACTTTGCGTCCATCCACCTCGAGCGCGATGGACATCGCCTTGTTAGCGTCCGAGATCGGCAGCCGGATCTCCATCGGCTTGTCCGGCGTGGTGGAAAACTCGACGGTGCCCGACTGGTGGACTTCGTCTTCCTTCCACACGAGTTCCGTCGCGTGCGCCGAGATGAAGACCGGTTCGCATCGCCGGTCGGCGCGGTAGATCATCTTCCACTTGTGCGGCGCGCGACCCATGAAACGCAGCCGCGCGACGCGCTCGCGTGCGTCGCCCTTGAGCCCGCCGTAAAACGTCGCGTGCATCTGCCGCGCTTTCGCGAGCGAACCGTTGTCGGCGGCGAGATTTTGCTTTTCCGCGGGATCGGACCGGGGATCGAAGATCTCCTCCGCTCCGTCGCCGAGCGGGAAGATGTACTTCATCTCGGCGGTTCGAAGCGAGCTGCGATGCGGACCGACGAGAATATTTTCGGAAAGAACGGGCCGATCGGCAAATCCGGATTCCGCGAACAGATCGCGGCCGACGAAGGAGTCGGGCGGCGTGAATCCGAGTGCGCGCATGAGGGTCGGCGCCACGTCAACGAGCGCCACCGTTCGCGCATCCCGCCGGCCTTCGGTCTGGCCGGGTTTCACGATGATGAGCGGCACGCGGATCTGCTCGTCGTAGAGCGCGTGGCCGTGCTCCCAGCCGCCGTGCTCGCCGAATTCCTCGCCGTGATCCGCGGTGACGACGATGTAGGTGTGATCGAGTTCGCCGTCGCGGCGCAAGATCTCCAGCACCTCGCCGACGCGCCGGTCGGCCGCCAGAATCTCGCCGTCGTAAAGGGAGATGAGTTCGGCGAGTTCCTCGGCGTTCGGCGGGTTCTCACGAATCTCATTCGCGCCCGGGAAGCGATTGCCGAGATCCCGCGCGCGGTCAGGCGAGGGATAAGGCCACGCCGTCACCCCCTCGACGTGCTCGTACACCGCGTGCGCGGCGAGCAAATGGAAGTACGCGAAGTATGGCCGCGACTTGTCGCGCTGCTCGATCCAGCGCGCGAAGTGCTGGACCGCAAAGGTGTCGTTGCCCGTTTGCTCGTATCGGTTGAATCCGCGCCCGAAGCCGAAATTGAAGTCCATCGTCGGCGCGTTGATGAAGGCGGACGTCCAGTACCCCGCGCGGCGCAGCTCGCTCGGCAACGACGGCCACTGCACGTCCACCGTGAAGTTGTCGTTGAAGCGTGTCTTGGTCGAGATCTTGTGGGGATACTGCGACATCATCATCGACGTCACCGAAGGCCGCGTCCACGGTGCGTTGCTGAACGCGTGCTCGTACAGCGTGCCCCGCGCGGCGAGCGCGTCGATGTTCGGCGATGTGGGCCGCCCGTATCCGTAGGCGGAAAGGTGATCGGCCCGCGTGGTGTCGAGCGTAATCCAAAGGACGTTTGGTCCCTTTTCTTTCGAGGGTTTTCGCGTCACCACGCGCACGTGCGACCAGACCGGCCGGCCCTCGTAGGGTGTCGTGGGCACCTCGGCGCTCTCGCGGCGCAGCGACGCCTGAAGCACGATTTCGACCGTGCGTCCGGCGTACGCGTCGAGGCCGACGCGTGCCTCGTCCCACGGCTCCTGCAGGTTGTGATCGAGCCGCTGCTCGGAGCGGTAGATGCGCTTCATACTTCCGTCGTCCTCGCGCACGAAGACGGCGAATGCCACCGAGGTCGTCGCGCGGCTCCAGTCACGGTCGGCGACGGCGTGCGCGAAACGCAGTTCCGAATCAGGTCCAACGGACGAAAAAAAGCGCAGCGTCGCGTTTGCCGACGCGTCCACCGCCTCGCGCACCTCGCTGTGGATCTCGAAGAGCTTGATGCGATCGCTCTCGCCGCGCTGCTCGAGCGCCTCGGCGAGCGTGGTGAACGTCGTACGTTCGGGCGCGATGGGGGCGGGCTTCGAGGCATCGCGCCCGCAGCCGGCGAACGCCAGCGCGGCCATGACCATGAGCGCGACCGTTCCGACCGCGATCTGTTTTGTCGTTCGAAGATTCATCCCAACATTCCCGAGTCGACTCACACCCCTCTTCGATCACATGCAAACTTCAAACACAATGAGGGCAATTTAACTCAAAATAATTGCGTCTGTCACGATGTCCCCGCGATGATTCCGTGACGCGCGCGAGGCAGGGACGTGAAGTGACGAGCGCGACCAGGGCGGGAATTCGCGCGCGCAATCGTCCGGGCGGCCCGGATTCCGCATCCATTCGGCTTTTTCGGCGCGTTGCGATAAAATCGATTCGTCATCATCGTGTTGACCATGGGAGGGACGGCCATGCTCGACGATCTGCTGGACAAACTCCGCCGCGAGTATCTGCACGTGGAGACGAATCCCGATCTCGACGACGACCAAAAAATCGAGCGCATCATCCTGTCCACCTGCGCGGGGTGCGCCGCGCTCTCGGCGATGCCGCTGCCGCTCGCCGATCTGCTCATCCTCACGCCGATTCAGGGCTACATGGGGTGGCGGATCGCGCACGTGCGCGGGATCGAACTGTCGAAGCAGGAGGCGGTCGAAACCGTCAAAGAGATCCTGGGAACGGTCGGCCTCGGCCTCGCCGCGCGCCAGGCGGTCATCACCGCCACGCGGCTTTTGCCCGGTCTCGGCTCGGTCATGTCGATCCCGCTCGTCTTCGGCGCGACCTACGGCATCGGGCGCGTCATGGATCTGTATTTCGTCGAACGCAAAGCCGGGCGCCGCGTGCCGGAGGAGGCGCTTCGCAAGGCGTATCTCGACGCGCGACGAATGGGCGAATCGCTCGGGCGGCGATTCGAAAAGGCGAAAACGGACGCCGCGCCGGGATCGATCACAGAGACGTTTCTGAAGGAGAAGGACGCCTTCGTCGCGAAAATGCGCGAGGCGTTCGACGCGGCCTACGCCGAATTCAAAACGGCGGTGGAAGACCTGAAGCCCGAGCCGCCCGCTTCGAAGCCTGCCGCGAAGCCCGCCGCGAAACCCGCGGAAAAACCGCGCGCGAAGACTGCGAAACCGCGGGAATCGGCGCCGCGAAAGCCCGCGAGAAAAACCGCGACGAAACCGGTGAAGGCGACGGCGAAGAGTCCGCGCGCGAAATCGACGACCGCCGCGAAGTCGCCGACCACCGCGAAGACGAGCTCAACCGCTCCGAGAAAGCCACGCGCACGCAAACCGAAATCCGCGTGACGGGGATATCGATGCCGATGCGAATGCGTTTCTGGGCGATGGCGGCGATCATCTGGCTGGCGACGGCGACGAGCGCACCGGCCCGCGAGGTCTGGCTCGATTACACGGACGGTCCCGAGATCTACGCGTGCGACACGTACGGCCACGAGGATGACGTCTATACGATGCGTTTTACGCCCGAGGCCCGCGTGACGCTCCTGCGCGTGTGGTTTCGCGCCGAGGACGCCGGCACGCTCACCGTTCACGTCTGGCCCGACGCGGACGGGCTTCCCGACACGGCGCGCGACCTGATCGAACCCTTCGACGTCGAGACCGAGGACGGCAGCAAGCCGTATTCAATCGACGTGTCGGAGGCGAATCTCACGATCGACGCGCGGCTCGAGTTCCACGTCGGCCTCGTGCGCAAGACGGACGACGGCGCGCGGCTGTGCATGGATTCGACGAAGGATGCATTGTCGCGGGCGTGGCGGCGCATCGGCGACACGTGGCAGGACAACGAGCGCGACTGGATGCTGCGCGTACAGGCGAACTACGACGACGAACCGACGAGGTGGTACTTCGAGGACGTCACGACGTCGTCGGGTTTCGTGCCGGGTTCGCGCGTGGCGGCGGGCGACTACGACGGCGACGGCGACGCGGACCTGCTCGTCTCCGGCGTCGTGCTCTTCGCAAACGACGGCGCGGGATTCTTCACCGACGTGACGGCGGCGGCGGGACTTGGCGGCGTGGGCGGCAACGGCGGGCTCTTCGCCGACATCGACAACGACGGCGACCTCGACGTCTTCACGATGGTGAACAGTCTTTCCGAATACGACCGGATCTTCGCGAACAATGGCGACGGGACGTTCACCGACGTCACGGACGCGGCGATCGTCGAGGCCGATCGCGACCTGCTCCCCACCGAGGGTGCGACCTTCGCCGACCTGAACGGAGACGGGTTCCTGGACCTGTACCTCGCCAACTATGAAATGCCGCAGGATGTCTCCGGCGAGCTCGCCGTCGGCACGCGTGACAAGCTCTACCTGAACAACGGCGACGGCACATTCACGGAGACCGGCGCGGCGTGGGGGATCGATCCGCTGCTCGCGACGGACGACCACCGTTGCGGGCGCGGCGTCAACGCGGCGGACTTCGACGAGGATGGCGACGCCGATATCTACGTCAGCGACTATCGCCTCGATCCGAATTTCCTATGGGTCAACAACGGCGATGGATCGGTGACGGATCGCGCCGAGGATCTCGGGGTACAGGGCAACCGCGCGTTCGGATCGTGGGGACACACAATCGGATCGGCGTGGGGCGACTTCAACAACGACGCCCATCTCGACCTGTTCACGGCGAACCTCGCGCACCCACGCTACGCCGATTTCTCCGACGTGTCGCACTTGTACATCAACAACGGCCCGCCGACGTGGGACTTCACCGACGCCACGAACGACTGGGGCATCGTCTACATCGAGACGCACTCCGAACCCGCTCTCGGCGACTGGAACAACGACGGTTGGCTCGATCTGCTGCTCACGAATGTCTATCCGGATTTCTTCGCCCAACTCTATCGCAATAACGGCAACGGCACGTTTACAGAGCTGTACTACTACTCCGGCCTGAATATCGAGGACGGCTGGGGCGCGGTGCTCGCCGATGTGGACGCGGACGGCTGGCTCGACGCGGTCTCCAATCGCGGGCTGTTTCGCAACACGCTGGGCGAATGGGACGAGTTCGCGGAGCACCACTGGCTCAAGGTCCGCGCGCGGTGCACGAGCGGCGATCCGTTCTGCGTCGGGGGGCGGATCGAGGTGCAGCTCGCGGCGGATTCCGGCACGCAGGCGCGCGAGATCACGGCAGGAAAGGGGACCACGAACCAGGACGACTTCACGCAGCACTTCGGCCTGAACCTGTGCAAAGAGGCGTGGCGTGTGACCGTGCGTTTTCCGGGCGGCGCCCAGACGACGCGCTACCAGGTTTCCGCCGACGAGGTCGTCGAGTTCACGGAAGGCGATCCGTCCGATTCCGAGCCCAAAGTCCCGCCCCTGCAGGAGGAATGCGTGCTGGTGGATTACCCCGAGCCCGAGTGGCCGAACGCGGATGACGATGCGGACGACGACGCTCAGGGCGACGACGACGCGACGGATGACGACGCTTCGGATGGAATTCCCGAAGACGCGGACGACGATGATGATTCGGATGACGGCGGCTGCGGCTGCTGACCCGACGGGGCCTCTCCCACGTCGTTTGACAATTCGCGGCGGCTTTCGCACCGTGACACGATCATGGCTTTTTCGGGAAATGCGGCCGACGACGCCGTGCCCCGCATCGTCGCGTGGGTCTGCGCGCTTGCCGTCGCCCTGTCGCTTGGTGGGTCGGCGCTCTATCTGGCCCTCGACCGCTCCGACCACCTCGACGGCTACGATCACGCCAATCTGCGAATTCTGACGGCGGTGCTCGACCGCTTCGACACGCCATCCGGCGGCGCGGTGGCGGCCGCGCCCGGCC